>CAIXIN010000092.1 GCA_903919545.1 uncultured bacterium
ATGGTTGATTGATTTTAATAAACAACACTATATTAGTGTTACGCTTTTTGATAACGTCATACCCATGTTTAAAGGCTATAAACCACAGCAATGTGGAATGCTGGGCTATTGCTCACCTCAATTTGTTATAGAAGCAGATGGTAGTGTTTATCCTTGTGACTTCTATGCTCTTGATGAGTATGTTTGTGGAAACATCAATGTAAATTCTCTCGAAGAGATCCTAAAGAATCCCACTATGAATCGATTCTTAAACGAAAAGAAACCGATGTGTTCTCTATGCGACTCTTGTCGATATAAACAGATTTGTAATGGAAATTGTAAAAGACTTAATGTCACTTATTTCGATAAGAAGTATTGTGGGTATCAAGATTTTCTTGAGCACGCTTCTTCATCGATAAAAGATATCGCTAAGCATTTATAAAACTATTAGTTTAAGAAAAACGAGCCTAATCAGGTTCGTTTTTAATGAGATAGTAAAGATTTTAAAATAGACTCAATTTTATTGAGATGCTCATCACGTAAAGGGATCTCTAGAGTCGTTAAGTATCCAGCCCATTTGGCTACTTGAGGACCTAAACTATCATTGGTGGTTTCAATTACAAGTCTCAACGATGTAGGTTCTCCAGATTCTCCTTCAAGGACATCAGTAGAAATCAAATTGTAAACTGGCATTCTAAATGGATAAAAGAATCCTAGAAAATAACAACCACTATAAGTAAGATATACTTCTGCTTGAGTTTGCTTTATGCGTGTAAATTTCGACACAGCATTGAATCCCAGTATGAGGAAGAAAAAGCCAGCCATAACAAGACTACCAATTAGTGTAATTGAGCTCATCGTCATACTCTTAGCGAAATAAGGATAGACAAGAATCAAAACAACTGTAAAAAGAAGAAGAATGAAGATGAACTGAAACATAAATAATCTTAAGACTGCTTCCTTAGTTGATTTCTTGAATTTCTTTACTGCAAAAGCAAGTTCTGTTGAGTTCATCTCATAACATACTAATTGTGGTTCTTTTTTCATTTTCTCAAATTCTTCAACAATACCCTGAACATTTATGACTGTAAACTTACTTAATTCCATGAGAACACCTCCTTGGTTTCATGTTTATCATTTCGAATCAAAAGGATCCGATTTGGGATTGATCACTTCTAAAATCGAATACATCTGATTTCTAAATTCATCACGGATAGGAATCTCATACCTAGAGGCATCACTTCCTGTATGCAGGTTCCAAGAATGTAGCGTTGAAAACTTCAAGGTAAGGATTCCGAAATGTGAATGACCATTTGGATCGTAGGTAGCGGATTTTAGAGTACTCCATTTCTTCATGAAATATCGTGTCTCTGAGAGAAAACTGAGACTGTCACTATTGATAATAACTTTATCTTCTTTCTTATTTATGCTTAACATATATTGAAATGGTTTTATGATCGCAAGTGAGAAGTAAGATAGAAGACAAGTTCCAGTAATAATTACTGTGTAGACATTAGCTTCCTCTCCGTTAAGTAATGAAATCAAAAACCAAATCAATCCACCTGTGATGATCATAATTTCAGGTATGGTTCTAATGAAGGCAATCATACATGCTTTTCTGTATTGACTCAACGCATACGTAAGTTCTTCATCGTTCATAATGAATTCAATCAGTTTTAATGGCGTAAGAACTTGCGACTGTGGCGATTCGACATTGATTATGACCTCACCATTTTCGTTCTCAGGCACAAGAGTATTTATAATCTCATGTATTTTTTCAATATGTTCACTACGTAAAGGAATTTCAATCAAATAATCACTTTTACCCAAATTCCCATCAAACTTCGTTCCACTTTTTAGGGTCCCCACTGGAGTGAAATTTAGTCTCAATAAAGGAGGATCGCCCTCACCGCTTTCTACATATGAAGCTGATGATAGAAAGGTGTAACTGATCCTAAAGGGATAGAAGGAACCCAAATAAAAGGCACCACTATAGGATACAAGTACTTCTGCTTTGTTTTCTACTCGTCTAATCTGCCAGTACGATAGTAGAAAGAAGAAGCTGACAAGAAAGACTGAGGTACCTCCAATTAATCCAAATGATCTCGTAATGTAGGTGGGATTAATTAAAAGGAAGGAAAGTATAATCACCAGATCTATCCCAAAGATCAAGCCAGCTATCATCTTCCACACTCTTTTTTGTCTTTCCCAAGCTTGTTGACGATTTCGTTTAAATGCAAAGTCTAGTTCTGTATCTGTCATTTCAAAACATATAAGAGGAATTTCCTGTTTCATTTGAACAAAAGCATCTCTTGCTTCGCTACTGAATCTACTCGTCCAGTCCGTCATTTTTGCCATGGATCACAACCTCCGTTTTCCAATGAACAAAACAACACAAGCATCTATTAATTTAACTCTACTTCTTTAGTCAAATCGTATCACTTTTTAGCAATATTCACAAATTATTCTAATAAACTTCATAACCAAAGATTTGATACCTAGAGGAGGATTATTAAGTCATCATCATTTCATATTAAAAGGACCATCTTTTGATTGGTCCTTTTTATGTGAGCTTATTAAGTCTAAGTAAGCGATCCGCAAATAAAGCCATTAGGATAACTGGCACAGAACCTTGGATCACCATCACAGGGTCGTAAGTACGGATACCCGCTATAATGGGTACCCCAAATCCACCTGCGCCTACCGTGGCTCCAATGGTTGCTGCGGAGATATTGATAACGAGGGCTGTTCTTATGCCTGCGAGTAGTGTGGGTCGTGATAAAGGCAACTCAATTTTAATTAATTGTTGCCATTTAGAAAATCCAACACCTTTGGCAGCCTCAATAATCGGTCTTGAGATCGATTCTAAGCCTACGATGGTATTACGCAAAATAGGCAAAATCGCATAGATGATCAAAGCCAATATGATGGGTTGATTCCCATATCCAAACAAAGGAACAGATAAGGCAATGATGGCCGCACTTGGGACAGTTTCTCCAATTGATGCCAGCTTCAAGGTCAGTGCTTTCAAATCTTCAAGTTGAGTATAATGGATGATTATGCCCAATCCTAAGCCGATCACGATTGCGATCGACGTTGAGATAAATACAATATTGAGATGTTGTAGAGCCAATTCTGCTAAACTTGTCCTTTGAATCAAGTCTGGTCTTTGTCCTAACCACTCAAGAAACAAGCTCTTTATGGTAGAAAAATCAAAGATCCACCATAAAAATAAACCAAGATAAAGTACTATAATCCACCATCGCTTAAATTGTGAAACAAGAGTTCTAAACAATCTCATTATTGAGGACCTTTTGTAGAAGTTCAATCAAAGCATCATAAGATACGATCACTTTCGTTTTATCAGTTTTTTGAATCATGATCTCTTGAGATCCGCTTTTAAGAATCTCTGAGAGGATCTCTTTAGCTGTATTGAATTCATTCAGATAAGATACTTGATTGTGTTGATTTTCTGAATCCACGTTGATGACCTTAAGATCAGTCAAGGTATAACGTTTTAATAATCGCAATGGATAATCTGCCCCTATGAATTCATTGACGAAAGGATCATGTTTACTATTGATCAATCCACCTGGAGTTTCTAGTGAAAGGATCTTCCCTTTATACATGATTGCGATACGATCAGCCAATAAGATGGC
>CAIXIN010000093.1 GCA_903919545.1 uncultured bacterium
GATCACTGGAACCTTTATCTATACCTATACAACGATGAACTTGAAACCTAAAGTCGTCGTATTGGCGTTTGTTGTATTTCTCATCGATACGGTCTATTGTCTATGGATGATGTATAGACCTGCAATCTATGATCCTTTAGTGATCATAACGGTGGTCTTTGGTTTAGTCTCTATCGGTATCTTGAACAAGTACCCAAAAAACTTAATTCTATTAATTGCTTTATCGGTACTTAATTTTACACTTTGGATGATTTCAATCACCGACATCAATCGAACAGTAGTTTTGTTTGATCTGATATTTAAGCTTTGGATACTGGTGTCTTTAGCTTTAGGTGTACAGCTTGCTTATGATAAGGAGAAACACTCATGAACGTGTATGATTTTGATAAGACAGTTTACTTAAGAGATTCTTCTATAGATTTCTATGTCTATAATCTCAAGAAAGATTGGACCATTCTAAGATTCTTTCCTAGACAGATCGTTGCGATGATTCGCTATAAACTGAAGCTTATTCCTAAGACCCAAATGAAACAGACCTTCTATCGATACATGTCTACGATCACCAACATGGATGAAAGAGTTGAAGGATTTTGGAGTACACATAAGACCTACCTTCAAGACTTCTATATGAATCAAAAAAGGAAAGACGATGTGATCATTTCCGCATCTCCTACTTTCCTTCTTCAACCTTTGATCGATGAATGGGGCTGTATCTTGATTGCATCCGTTGTGGATCCAAAAACAGGACACACTGAAGAAAACTGCTGGGGACCAGAGAAGGTAAAACGTTTCTCACAGAGTTATTCACTAGATTCGATCGATGAATTCTATTCAGATTCACTTTCGGATACACCTTTGGCACTTCATGCGAAATCGGCCTTCTTCGTTACAGGGACTAAAATCGAAACATGGCCTAAACAATAGACAATCTTACGATTGTCTATTTATTTTTTTGATATAATGATGGTAAGGATTGTTATCCATAGGGGGAATACAATGAACACAAAAATAATGAAAGCTTTCCTCGTCTTGCTTCTTCTTGGGACGAGTTTATCAGCGTGTACACAAAAGGATCCTATTGATGAGGAACCTATCGATGAAGAACCAATTGATGAAGAACCAGTTGTGGTGGCACTTGATCAAAAGTATCAAGGTGAAATCGGAAATACAGGTGGGAATCTATTTAATTGGGGTTTAATCGTTGATAAGGGTGAGTGGCTTTATCTTTCAGAGACCCTCAATTTTAATCGTATAGTTAAGATGAAAGCAGATGGATCAGAAAGAACACTTCTCACAAATACACAAAACAATTTCCAACTGAATGTGGTTGGAGATTGGATCATTTATCTAGAGTCATCTAGTGTTTGGTCTGAGTCTGGAGTCATTATGAAAATGAAAACGGATGGGACTTCTAAAACAGCACTCACTGATTTCATTGTGTCTAAATTGTTTGTAAAAGGAGACTACATCTACTATTTAAAGGAAAGTGATTCTAAGATATATAGAACTCAACTAGACGGGAAAGATACTGTTAAGTTGGTTAATGATGAAGTGTATGGGATGGGTTTGAGCGGAGAATGGATAGTATACACAGATTGGGCTTTGGGAAAACTTAGAAAAATAAGATTGGATGGGAAGTATATCACAATCTTAGGAGATGATCCTTGTAGAGGAAGATATTTCACAGATGATCTGGCGACCTATTGTGCTGTGTTACCCACAGGCTTTCTGGGTATGTTTATTTA
>CAIXIN010000094.1 GCA_903919545.1 uncultured bacterium
GTGTTAGTATCTATGAGGCCCAAAAACTTCAGCAACAGGTCCTGGTCACCAAACGTCCTAAGACAGATAATGAGAAGATCTATATTTCTGTCAATGAGATCCATCAAGCCATCAGTGAGAAACGTCAATTAAAATTCAAATACTTCGATATTAATACTAAAAAAGAAAAAGTCATGCGTAAAAGCGGAGGCTTTTATGTGGTGAACCCTGTTTGTCTAATCTGGGACGATGATAAATATTATATGGTAGCCTATCATGATAAACATCAAGACTTTACTTCATATCGTATCGATAAGATGGAACAAGTCTCTCAATCTGAATATAAAGCGGTTCCGGTCCCATCTGAACTGAATCTTGAGAATCATATTTCTGGTATTTTTAATATGTATTCTGGTCAAGAAGAAACGATAACTTTAAAGGTTAGAAATGATCTCATAGGTGTTATTCTCGATCAGTATGGAAAACAGATCGAGGTCATTCCCTTTGATGATAAACATTTCTCTGTTAAACTAAAGATACAAACTAGTCCTACCTTTTATGGCTGGTTGTTTACCTTTAGTGATCAAATGAAGATCTTATCTCCTCAACACGTTATAGATGACTATAAAAAACTATTGGAGCTCAATTTAACTCATCACCAATGAATCAAAATCAACTTAATCGACAATTGGCCATCAACTACGCCATCCTAAAGAAACTTGTTCAGGATGATCAAGAGGTCAATCGTCTTATCACCAAAGATAATCTACTTGAACTCTTAGACGTTCAAAATTTTTACCATACACATTTTTCCGCAATGAAGTTTGTGGAATTCTTTCCTATGGTCTATGGCTTACTCAGACGAGAAACAGAGGCTTCTTTCGCTCAACTCAAACCTCGTATAAGGATCTATAATCGATATGAGAAAGAATACCCAATAAGTTTTTTTCATGATCTTGGTCAAAATACTCCTTTGTTTATCTATACCTGTGGAGACATCGATCTCTTTGATCGTAAATTACCTAAGTTGGTTTTAGTAAGTACTATGGGTAAAACAGATCAGATGATTCAAGCTTCTTTAAATCTACTTGATCAATTTGATGGATCTAAAGAAGTCTTGGTTCTATCTCAACAGACACCACTCAATCATATCGTCTATTCTAAGATCCATACCCTATCTGTTTCCAGTATCGTCTTCGTCAATCATGCGTTGAATAAATCTATTTTTAAATCGACTTTCTTCCCATGCAATCAAACCAAGATCAAGCATCTCTTGATTTCAGCCATATCACCTGATGAATCTAATCTGGATCAACTTCAACAGCTCACCGATACCTTAGCTGTATCGATGTCAAAAGCAGGAGTCTTGCTTAGTGATCAAGCCTCTGATCTTAAACTAGAAAGTTGTCTTCGTTTACTCAGCTCACATAAGCCCATCATCGTACCTTTCTTCGAATATACGCGTCATGAGTTGATCTTAACCTTAAGGCCAGAACACTTACGAGAAAACATAGATTCGATGTTGCTTCATCCACATTCAAAATAAAGCCGCAATCATGTCATAATTCAGCCATGATTGCTTTTTATAATGGGTATAGACAAACAAAAGTCTAGGAGCTTCACTTATGAAAAACAAACCTCTTAAAATAGTCGTCGTCGGTTTATTGGTTCTGATCACACTTAGTGCTTGTGGAACCACCACCGATACAACGGCAGGTTCTACAAAAAGAACTGCGCAGACCAATTAACCTTTCCAACAGATCGAGATGATCTATCCTAAAACAGCTTGAGCAGGAAGCTGAGCTAGGTAAGAAAACTTTAAATCTGATTGCCCTCCCTTCATTGTATTTCCCCCTTAAAAAGAGACCTTCGGGTCTTTTTTTGTGAAAAAATTCAATATTTTATAAAGTTTGGAGAATTTTCACAAATTCGTAAGTTTTTCGTCTTTTTTACTTGTAGAAACCCTTTAAAGTGACTAAACTATCTATGGACTATCTTTACATGAAAGGGCACTCTAAAATGAAAAAAATTCTTATTGTTGGGGGCGTCGCTGGTGGTGCAACCGCAGCAGCCAGACTTCGTCGTTTAAATGAAGAAGATCAGATCATTATGTTTGAAAGAGATGAGTATATCAGTTTCGCCAATTGTGGTTTACCTTATTATATCGGTAAGGTTATCACTGATCGTGACGATCTATTGGTTCAAACGGTTGATGGGATGACTGAACGCTTTAAAATGGATATTCGTAACTTCTCTGAGGTCGTCGATATCAATCGCGCTGATAAAACTGTCTCCGTTAAAAAAACCAAAACTGGAGAAATCTATACAGAATCTTATGATGTATTGATACTCTCACCTGGGGCTAAACCAATAGTACCTCCATTAGAAGGTCTAAAAGAAGCTACCAATTTATTTACACTAAGAAACATTCCTGATACGGATGCGATCTTCCATTTCATCGAATCAAAACATCCTAAGAAAGCTGTCGTCGTAGGCGGAGGTTTCATTGGGGTAGAAATGGCAGAAAACCTCGTTGAACGTGGAATTGAAGTTACCATCGTTGAGAAGATGCCTCAAGTTATGGCACCTATCGATTTTGAATTGGCTCAACTCGTTCATCAAGAACTCAATACGCATGGGGTTCACCTCGTTTTAGGAGATGGCTTACTTAATTTCTCCAATCAAGGTAAGAATGTCAATCTAGAATCAGGAAAGACCATCGAGACTGATCTCATCATCTTAGCGATCGGGGTCGTTCCAGAAAATACTTTAGCGAAAAAAGCTGACTTGGCTGTAGGACCTCGTGGTCATATCGCGACGACTTCTAAACTACAAGTTATGGATGGGAAGACCAATGAGATCGTCGATGGGATCTACGCCATAGGTGATGCGATCCAAGTTAAAGATGCGGTCGCACATGTAGATACAGCGATTGCCTTGGCTTGGCCAGCGAATCGTCAAGGTCGTTTAGTAGCTGACATCATCAATGGAAAAGACGTCCAATATAATGGTTCCTTAGGAACTTCCGTATTGAAAGTCTTCAATCTAACTGTCGCAGCGACTGGAAACAACCAACGTATGGCTGAAATGAGAAAGATCCCTGTTCAAGCGATCCATGCTCATAGAAACAATCATGCGTCCTATTATCCAAACGCAACAAATATCGCACTTAAACTTATCTATAACACAGAAACCTTAGAAATTGTAGGAGCTCAAGCTGTTGGCCAAGATGGGACAGAAAAACGCATCGACGTTATCGCAACAGCGATCAAATGCAAAGCCAAGGTCACTCAATTGTCTGATCTAGAATTGGCTTATGCGCCACCATTCTCATCGGCGAAAGATCCAGTCAATATCTTAGGTTATATCGCAGAAAACATCATTGATGGGGAATACAAAGTGGCTTATCCTAGTCAAATCGATTTATTAGTGACACAAGGTGCTTACTTCTTAGATGTTCGTACACCTATCGAATTCAGTACGGGTCATATCACCAATGCGATCAATATCGAAGTCGATGAATTGCGTGATCGTTTAGCTGAAATCAAAGTCTCAAAAGACACTGCCATCTATGTGAATTGCCAAGTTGGTCTACGTGCTTATGTGGCCATTCGTATCTTAAAAGGCAATGGCTTCACCAATCTATACAATGTATCTGGAGGCTATAGTTCTTATAAGTCCTTCAAGTATGTCTTGAATTCAGCTAATCGTACTTCTAAAGGAGCCGCTAAAGTGGACGAAACAACAGGTCAAGCTAAAGTAGTCGCAACAGGAAAAGTAGAAACCGTCGATGTGACAGGGATGCAATGTCCAGGTCCATTATTGGCGACCTATAAAGCTGTTCAAAACATCGCTGATGGCGATACCGTTAAGATCATCGCAACAGATCCAGGTTATTCTATGGATGTTGAAAACTGGTGTAAGACCAATGGTCATACTCTTGTTTCACTAAATCTTGAAGGCAATAAGTACATCGCTGAGATCTTAAAAGGCAAGAAAGATCAAGCTACCTTAAGTACAGGTGCTAATAATCAAGAAAACGCCACCATCGTCTTATTCTCAGGTGAACTTGATAAGGCTCTTGCGTCGATGATCATCGCTCAAGGTGCTGCCGCTCAAGGTAAGAAGGTTACCATCTTCTTTACTTTCTGGGGACTCAATGTCTTACGTAAAGCAGCTCATGTTAAAGTTAAAAAGAATCTTATTGAGAAAATGTTTGGCTTTATGATGCCTAGAGGCACCAAGCATTTACCTTTATCCAACATGAACATGTTGGGAATGGGTCCTGAAATGATTAAGTTCATCATGAAACAAAAGAATGTAGATTCTCTAGATCTAATGATGAAGAGCTGTAATGAATTAGGCGTTAAGTTCATTGCTTGTACGATGAGTATGGATCTTATGGGAATCAAAGCAGAAGAATTGGTAGAAGGCGTTGAATTGGGTGGTGTTGGGACATACATCTCACACAACGAAAACGTTGGTACGACATTATTTATCTAACACGGGTCACACCGTGTTTTTTTATGAGAACTTGTGTGTCATAATTAAGACACAATCTGTTGTTAGGATAAGGATGAGGTAAAATTATGAAAGTTCTATTATGCGATGATGAACTCACTGTACGTGAAAGCTTGAGTCTCTATTTAAAAAGAGAAGGCTTTGAAGTATTCTTGGCTGCAGATGGTCAAGAAGCACTTGATAAATTCAAACAAGTAACTCTAGATTTTGTGATCCTAGATTTAATGATGCCTAAAATACAAGGGACAGAGGTGTGTAAAGAGATTCGTAAGACCTCAGATGTTCCTATCATTATGTTGACCGCTAAAGGTGAAGAAATCGATCGTATCATAGGATTTGAATTAGGTGCGGATGATTATATCGTAAAGCCTTATAGTGCCAGAGAAGTCATGGCTAGAATAAAAGCTATCTTAAGACGTACTCAGGAACAAAACGATGGCCAAATCAAAAGCGTGATCCAAATCAAAGATTTGATCATCTCTTTATCGAACTATTCAATTACTTACTTAGGTGATCACGTTCAAGCGACCCCTAAAGAAATAGAGATCTTGTATATGTTGATGAGTCATCCTTCTCAAGTCTTTACACGTGAACAGATCCTAAATCGCGTATGGGGCTTTAGTGACTATATCGATGATCGTTCTATCGATACCCATATAAAAAGAATCAGAGCTAAACTTCCTGAAAGTTATAGAGATATGATTAAAACTGTATATGGGGTAGGGTATAAGTTTGAGAAAGATCTATGAAAATAAAAGGTAATAAATTTAGACATAGTTTATTTTTAAGATTGTTGATGATGTTTATAACGATGAGCGTGATGGCTCTGGTTTTTACCTTTATGGTTTTCATACCAGCAGGACGCTCTTTCATCACCACTCAGAAACAAGTAGAAGTCGCTCCGATTATGGATTCGATGTCTAATATCATTGAGTCTTATTTAGAAGGAGAGATTACTGAAGACAGTATGATCCATGTCTTATCGACTCAACCTATCCCAAAGAACAGTCAATTGTTGATAGCGGATACTCAAGGTAAGATTATTTTCGCATCTCGTGCGATCGATAATCATGGGGGTATACCTGGGGATCCTATGAACAGTGTCGATTATACAAAGAAGGTAGATGCCTTACTCCTTCAAGTGATCCAAGGTCAAGACATCTCTAAGATGGTCAAGATTGAAGGTCTCTCTTTTGAAAGTTTATTTGTCGGAAAATCGATTCAAGTGGAAGGGGAGATCGTAGGGGCAGTTGCGATCATGGTTCCTAACTTTGAACTCGATGATTCCCTGTTTACTTTAGCGAAATCCTTGATTTATTCTATGTTGTTGGCGATGGCGCTTATGACAGTCGTTGTCTATTTATTCTCAAGACGCTTTACTAAACCTATCCATAAGATGATCAGTGTAGCGTCTAAGATGCGTGAAGGAGACTTTAGTTTACGTGCAGATGAGAAAGATCAAAGCGAATTAGGTGATCTAGGAAGATCTTTGAATCGATTAAGTACAGATCTTTCGTTTACGATCAATTCTGTTACGATCGAAAAAAATAGATTGATGTTGATGTTGTCTGGGATGAGTGAAGGCATAGTCTTTATCAATACAGAATCTCAAGTCATGATGGTGAATCCTTCATTCTATAGATTATTTGTAGTTCAAGCTGATTCAGATATCAGTCCTTTGCTTCATGAATTGAACTTAATGGAAGGAATGAATTCTGCTCTACAAGGTCAATCTTATAAAACAATCTTAAGTCGAGGTCCTCAAGCCATCAACGTAAGCATCCAAGCCATCAAAGATGAAACTGAACTTATCGTAGGTGCTTTAGCGATCTTCTCAGACATCACTGAATCAGAGAAATTAGAACAATTAAGACGTGACTATGTGGCCAATGTCTCTCATGAATTACGTACGCCTTTAACTGCCATTAGAGCGCTTATCGAACCCTTAAACGATGATCTGGTGACCGATGAGGTCAAGATCAAAGAATATTATGGCCTCATCTTAAAAGAAAGTGCTCGCTTGAATCGTTTGATCAATGATTTATTAGAGTTGTCTCGTCTACAGAATTCTCAAGAAGGCTTTGAGACTAGGAATATTGATCTTAGTAATTTGATGAATGAAGTCAAAGAACGCTACCAAGCTTTAGCGAAAAAGAATCAAATCGAACTTGAATTAAAAGGATGTGAAGAAGCTCATCTTCTAATGACCAATGAAGATCGTATCGATCAAGTCTTAACGATCTTAATCGATAATGCGTTTAAGTTTACGCCTAAGAATGGCAGTGGTAGGATATCCCTACAGGTTGAGTCTCGCTTAGATAAGACACTCATTAGAGTTGTCGATAATGGGCAAGGCATTAAACCTGCTGATCTACCGCATGTGTTTGATCGTTTCTATACAGCAGATCGTGCTAGAACTGAAAAAGCTTCAGGTTTAGGCTTATCGATCGCTTATGAGATCCTTAAACGAATGAATGGTGACATCATTGCGGAATCCGAAGAAGGAAAGGGAAGTCGTTTCACCATCACACTGAATTAACCATGAAATATGATTTAAGTCATTTAACACCTTTACAGTTTGAGGTTACCCAACACGCTCAAACGGAACGTCCGTTTAGTAATGAATATGATGCCCATTTTGAAGAAGGGATCTATGTCGATATCGTATCAGGCGAAGTTCTTTTTTCATCTAAAGATAAGTTTGATAGTGGTTGTGGTTGGCCTAGTTTTACTCAACCCATCAAGAAAGAAAGTATTGTCTCTAAGAAAGATTATGCCTTTGGGATGATACGTATCGAAGTAAGATCCAAAGAAGGCGATAGTCATTTAGGCCATGTGTTTGATGATGGACCAAAAGGAATGCCTCGTTATTGTATCAACAGTGCCTCGCTTCGCTTTATTCCTAAGGATCAACTTGAAGCTCAAGGATATGGTGAGCTTAAGGCTCTTTTTGAGTAAATGTGTTAAACTATAACTGAGGTAAAACCATGCCCTTTAAACTCAGAAATTTTACAGATCGCACCAGAGCTTTGGTGCTTCAAAGAGCCATCGATTTGGTGAATAATCAAAGCGTGCTCATTTTAGATCATGATCAAGATCACGCCCAATGCCACGTACAAAACAATCGTGGAGGTATTTATCATGTCGAGATTCGCTTTAAAGAAGATGATGTGGTTTTTACCCATTGTGATTGTCCATATCGTGGTGTAGGTATCTGTAAACATACCGCTGCGGGTCTACTTCAACTCTTGATGAAAGAAGGCTTTGAGACAACATCCTTTAGAACGGATGAGTTTCACTTCAACGACGCAGATGTGAATGAAGAAAACGAAGAAGATGTCGTTTTAAAAGAACTCATCAAAGAGATCAACAGCGATAAATACTTCGATCTATTTCAATTCTTGTCTTCTCAAGATCGCGAGCAACTCCTAGGTTTCATCGGTCATTATTTAGAAGAGAGCGAAGATATAAGATTAGTAGTTATGGCTTATCTTTGGTATAAAAGCGAAAGAGTTGCCACTACAAAAGATTTCTTATCCTAAGGTGCTAAGCACCTTTTTTCTTGATTAAAAAATGGCACTAGTCGACATTGACACACTTAGTGTGAGAGTTGTTGAACACGCTTACACACTAAACTATACTGTTGATGAAGGTGCATGTCACCTGTTCTCACATTACCAAAAAAGGGAGGTACTATGAAAGAGAAGATTCAAAGTTTCGGTCGTTTCTTAAGTGGAATGATTATGCCGAATTTGGGCGCATTCGTAGCTTGGGGATTGATCACTGCATTGTTTATTGGGACCGGTTGGTATCCTAATGAAAAATTGGTTACTTTAGTTGGACCAATGATCAACTACCTATTGCCATTATTAATTGGTTATACTGGTGGTAAGATGGTTCATGGTCAACGTGGTGCTGTTGTTGGTGCTACCGCAACTGTCGGCGTTATCGTCGGTGGTGGTATCCCAATGTTCTTAGGGGCTATGATCATAGGTCCTGCTACTGCTTGGGTCTTGAAACAATTTGATAATGCTGTTGATGGCAAGGTTCCTTCAGGCTTTGAAATGTTGGTTGCCAACTTCTCAGCTGGGATCATCGCTGCAGTCTTCGCAGGTATCGGTTTATTAGGTGTTGGACCAGTCGTTACAAACGTAACCAATTGGTTCGGTGCTGGTGTACAAGTTATCGTTGATGCTAATTTATTACCATTGGCTTCTATCGTTGTTGAACCTGCTAAGATTCTATTCTTGAACAATGCCATCAATCATGGGATCTTCGGTCCTTTGGGAATTGCTCAAGTTGCTGAAACAGGCAAATCAATATTCTATCTCATTGAAACCAATCCAGGTCCTGGACTAGGTGTTCTAGTTGCTGCTTGGTTCTTTGGAAAAGGTTTGGCTAAAGATTCTGCTCCTTCCGCAATCATCATCCACTTCTTGGGTGGTATCCACGAAATTTATTTCCCATACGTTTTGATGAATCCGTTACTGTTGGCTGGCGTTATCGCTGGCGGCGCAACTGGCGTCTTCACCTTCGTTCTATTGAATGCTGGTTTAGTTGCTCCTCCATCACCTGGATCCATCTTCGCACTCTCCGCTATGGCTTCTGGCGACTTGCTGAAAGTTTGGTTGGGTATTGCGTTATCTGCAGGGGTTTCCTTCTTTGTTTCATCCTTGGTTTACAAATTCACTGAAACAAAATCTGAATTAGAAGAAGCTACCGCAGAATCCAAAGCCAACAAAGGCAAATAAATGGCTGCGATTAAAAAGATTGTGTTCGCTTGTGACGCTGGAATGGGATCCAGTGCCATGGGTGCTAGTACACTTAAAAAGAAATTGAAAGCGGCTGGGGTTGATATTCCAGTGGCACATACCTCCATCGAGGATGTCCCATCAGATGCTTCACTTATCGTTACTCATGAATCTTTAGGTGCTCGTGCTCGTAAAGAACACCCTGGCGTAGAAGTAGTCACCATTCGTAATTTCGTTGGGGCTCCTGAATACGACTTGATCGTTAAACGTTTTACAGAAGAGAAATAAGTCTAAAAGGAGCTGAAAAGCTCCTTTTTACTTTTGGCACTAGGATTCTAAGACACAATTCAATCTTGTCACTATCACTAGTTGAAGAGGATGTTCTATAATGGACTTATGACACAACGCCTCGCCATATTGAGTCCAAGAATGATCCATTGTTTAACCTTGTTGGCAGATAGCAATGATTATAAAACAGTGAGTGAATTGGCGGACTACTGTAAAACAAGTAAACGTACTTTGTTTAGAGAAATGAAAGACATCAATGGGATCTTAAAGACCTATGCTTTATCTGTGGTGTCTAAGACAGGTTTAGGAGTTAAGTTGGATGGGACTTCTGATGATAAACTTCATTTTAAAAGTTTATTACTACAGATCTCTGCCAATCAAGGAACACTTGATAAAGATGATCGTCAGCAAGCACTCTTAGCTGAGCTCTTAAAAAACAAGAGTCTACAAAAGTTGATTACCTATGCGAATCTTTTTCAAGTCTCAGAAGCTACCATATCCAACGATATCAATGGATTAGAACCCTTGCTTAATGCCTACAAGATCACCTTGGTTAGAAAACCTGGATTCAATTTATACTGTGAAGGATCCGAAGAAGACTTTAGAAAAGCCATCACTGATTTTATTTATCAACATATGGAAGAAGATAAGTTTACTCGATTGATTTCATCTACTAAGACGCCTTGGGACATCGAAGATTATTTCCGTCATCAAGGTCCTGATAGTATCCTTAACGTACTAAATAAAGATATCCTTTGGCAAGTCATCCAAGTCTTAGAAGACAATGATACGGTATGGGCCAATCGTTTGGCTCAAAACTCCTATATTGGGCTAATCTTACATTTGACCATTGCGATCGAACGCATGAGAAATCATGACCCGATCCTCATCAGTGAAGAACTCTTGACTCGATTAAAGAAGGATCCTATCTTTGATCGAGCTAAAGAATTGGCTGAACACTTCGAAGATGAATTTGATTTGATCTTTCCTATGGAAGAATTAGCCTATATCACGATGCATCTAAAAGGAGCTAGACTTTTACACATCGAAGATAATCCAATTAGTGAAGTAGAAGATGTGGTTAATCCTTATGAACTTCAACGCTTGGTCTATCAGTTGGTAGATTACTTTGAAGACATTACGCATTCTAGTGTTAAACAAGATGATCTATTGATCTCAGGTTTGGTTACACACTTAAGACCTGCTTTGACTCGTATCAAGTATCAACTTCAAATACGTAATCCTTTACTTAAACAAATACAAACTCAATACTCTGAGGTCTATAAATCAACACTACATTCAACTGAACGTTTAGGACAACAAAACAACATCATCTTCAATGAGAATGAGGTTGCGTATCTTGCCTTACACTTTGGGGCAGCTTTAGAACGTCTAACTCAAAATAGACCTAAGCGTATGGTCAATGTGGCGGTCTTATGTGCTTCTGGAATAGGCATCAGTGCTTTATTGGCCTCACGCATCAAACGTCTCTTCAAAGAAGAAATCAATATCGTGCCTCGTTCACAATTCGATTTAGAATCTTTGTCTAATGAGAACTTTGATCTATTGATCTCTACGATGGAAATCAAGCAGACCAAACTACCTTGTATCCTAGTCAATCCTTTACTATCAGATATGGATATTGAATCGATCAAGGCTCAAGTCTATGCCTTAGAACTATTACCTAAGAAACATAGTGAACTCCCTAATGGTGAACAAGA
>CAIXIN010000095.1 GCA_903919545.1 uncultured bacterium
ATAAAGGTTCTCTTAACCCATTCTTACGCAAGATGTCTTCTTGAAGTAGTCGATTCACATCCCCATCAAAGACTACCCTGCCCTCTTCTAAAACGATGACACGATCTACTTTTCGATGAAGAATGTCTTCAAAGCGATGTTCAACCACGATAACGGTCTTCCCATCTTGGGCCATCTCATCCATCATCTCAACGGTCCTAAGATTAGATACAGGATCTAAAGACGCTAAAGGTTCATCGAAAAGAAGGATCTTCACATCTTCATGAAGGATCCCTGCGACGGCTACTTTTTGTTTCTGTCCTCCTGATAATTCAAAAGGCACTTGCTTTAGAAAATCGATCATACCTACTTTATTCAATGCGTAATGAACCAAAGGAATCATTTCTTTTTTAGGCATCGATTTATTTTCTAAGGCAAAAGCCACATCGTCTTCAACACTCAGTGCGACAAATTGCGCATCTGAATCTTGAAGCACTGTGCCTACCAGTTTGCTTAATTGAAAGATGCTGGTGTGGAGTGTGTCCACACCAGCAATGGTTAAACTTCCCTGAATTTTTCCTTTGAACGAATAAGGAATCAACCCATTTAAACAATGGACCATTGTTGATTTCCCGCTTCCGCTTTGACCTAAAATCAAAACCTTCTCACCTTCATAAAGGGTAAGATTGATATCGTGTAAGGTAGGCTCTACTTGAGCATCATACTTAAACGTAAAATTGTCAAAGACGATCAAAGGGGTTTTCATACTTATTTCTTGGTTAGATTTTGAGCTGATGCATTACGAGCAGCTAAAGCATACAGTACTGGTAAACCACCAACGACCAAGACAGCGATGTTCGCTAAGGTTGCGGCATTGGCTTGTAAGAAGGTAACGACCAATTCTCCACCGTAGAACAGTTGAGTAAAGATCGGAGTAATCAAACCAAACGCAAGCGCATTCCCTACGACAGCGATGACGACATAGATGATGGCATGTTTTGTCTTGAAGATGCCTTTAGCAATGTTGGCGCCGTATAAAGGTAAGCAACCAACGAGAAGACCTAATACAGCATTCCCGATTGACCAATCCCACCAATAGCCCCATCCACCGATGGTATCCGCAATGACATTACCTAAACCAGCGGCTAAAGCGGCTGGGATCGGTCCAAACAAAGCCCCTACTACAACAGGCACTAAGAAAGCTGTGGTCAATCTAACATTGGTGAATACTGTGATGCCACCATAGTTCATCAAGACCCCAAACAAAGCAGCCCCTAAAGCAATGGCTACGATGGTCTTTGTATTCCATTCCCCTAACAATAGTTCCAATACACTTTTCTTTTTCATAGTTCTTTCCTCCTTATGAAACAGTAAAGCCCTCATCCAAGGACGAGGGCTAATCGTGTTACCACCTATGTTTACCCTTTTATTTCTAAAAAGGACTCACTGAGTATTTCTACTCTTTGCTATAATGGGCAATCCCATCGCACCTATGTATTTGGTGCACCGCTCCCAGCCCATGTTCGACAATTGCTTTTAGCTCTTTTCACCACTTCAGAGTTCTCTATGTAAAAGTTTTTCGTCTACTCTTCTGTTCAAAGCGTTATCTATTTAAAGAAATTATACTGTTTTATTCTTGAATGTCAAATCTGACATTTAGTGTAAAACAATACCACGATGCCCTCATCGATGATCTGTTTCTTTAATTTTAATTGTACATCACATCTCTTCTCAAAAAACACTTTTCCCTTTTTTCAAATATCACAGAAATTATCAATAATATCCATTAATAGTGTATGTTTTACCCTAATAATGATCTCAATATCCTTACAAAAGGAACAAATTCATACCTTAAAATATACGCTGATATCCGTATTGTAATCGCTTACTTTCATATTGTCAAGAAAGTTTTCTATTATGCTAAATTTTTAACTGTTTTGGTGGAAAATTTTCTTATAACGATGGTTTCTCTATATAATGCTTCTTGTCTACTTTTCTATGCAATGTGTTGTCTTATTAAAGAAAATATTTTTTTGTTTTGGGATATCAACCATGACGTTGGGTATAAAACAATACAACGATGCCCTCATCGATGGTTTGATTCTTTAGTTTTAATTGTACACCTAAACTCTCATCGAATAGACGTATTCCTTTACCTAAAATCACAGGAACGATCCCAATGATGAGTTCATCGATGATACGAGCTTTTAATAGACTTTGAACCAAAGAAGCACCCCCAAAAACGAAGATGTCTTTACCAGGTTCTTTTTTTAATAAACGTAAAGTTTCTAAGGCATCATGGGTAAAGCTTACACTAGGATCCTTTAGATCTTGACGACTCGCAACGATAACCTTTTGATCTATGAAATCTTTATGTTGGCCCAGTTCATAACAGCGTCTACCCATAAGTACCGTATCGATCTGACTTAAAAAGACTGGATAATCCCATTTCTCTAGGGTATCTAAAGTATGATCCCCATCGCCTTTGATCCAATCATATCCATCATGTTCATCCGCGATAAAGCCATCAAGGCTCATCGCTGCACTAAAGATGACCTTACGGCTCACTCTAGATCTTCTCCTTGACTTTGTATTACTCTTTGATACCAGTAGAAACTCTTCTTACGTGATCTGTTTAAAGTACCCTTGCCTTCATTGTCTTTATCGACATAGATGAAACCATAGCGTTTCTTCATTTCACCAGTCCCAAAAGAAACGATGTCTATTGGTCCCCAAGGTAAGTAACCCATCAAATCTACCCCATCGATCTCAACAGCTTTCTTCATCTCAGAGATATGATTTCTTAGATAAGCAATACGATAATCATCGTTGATGCTGCCATCTGGGTTTACTGTATCTATTGCCCCAAAACCATTCTCTACGATAAACAAAGGCAATTGATAGCGCTCATAGAGCGCATTTAAGGTCCATCTTAAACCTACAGGATCATTAGGCCAACCCCATTCAGAGACACTCACATAAGGATTAGAGACCCAACCTTCACTAGAATCTTCTTTTGAGGCTACTTTTGCGACACCTGACATATAGTAACTAAAGCCTATATAATCGACCTTACCTTCTTTTAGAATCAAGGCATCTTCTTCATTCATTACAGGTCTAACATCTTTTTTATCCCATAGAGCTTCTACATAAGCGCCATAGGCACCTCTGGCATGGACATCTCCATAGTACCAACGACTGTTCATATAGTCACTGGCTAAAACCATATCTTCTGGTCTACATGAGTAAGGATAGACAGGCACCATCGCCAACATACATCCGATCTTCATCTCTGGATTGATAGAATGACCGATCTTAACTGCCAGTGCTGAAGCGATGAGTTCATGATGGACCGCTTGAAGCACGATCTTTTCTCTATTTTCTCCTGGAAGCAAAGTCAACCCTGAATTCGTCCAGGTAAAAAGATCTTCCCAATAATTGGATTGATTATTGATCTCGTTGAAGGTCATCCAATACTTGACTTTCTTAGAATATCTTCTCATAACGACTTCTGCGTATTTAACGAAGAAATCAACTACTTTTCTATTTCTAAAGCCTCCATAAGCTTTCGCCAAATGAAAAGGCATCTCAAAATGAGCTAAGGTTACTACAGGTTCTATTCCACACTTGATCATCTCATCAAATAAGTCATCATAGAACTTTAGACCTGCCTCATTAGGTTCTTCTTCATCTCCATTAGGAAAGATCCTAGTCCACGCAATCGAGGTCCTAAAGGCTTTAAAACCCATCTCTTTAAACAAGGCAAGATCTTCTTTATATCGATGATAGAAATCTATGGCTTCATGAGTAGGATAATTCACCCCAGGTAGTGTCCCATCGGTGATCTTTCGACTCACCCCATGGGCTCCTGCGCTCATCACATCAACGGTAGAAACACCTTTCCCATCAACGTCCCACGCCCCTTCCAATTGATTGGCCGCAACAGCTCCTCCCCATAAAAAATCCTTACCTATTTTCTTAGTCATAGCTTTCTCCTTATCTTCCTTTTCATTTTACCAAAAACGCTTTCGTAATGTGGAATAAATGATATAATTTAATCGATGAAAACACTAAAATCAATCATGATCCTATCCTTACTCATCTCAGCTTTGTCTGGCTGTGTCAAAAAAGAAGAACCTGAACCTTCTACTTTAGGCTGCAAAGCCATGGGTTATACCTATGAACTAGAAAGCCTTTCCTATAGTTTGGTTTGGGCCGATGAATTCGATGGGACTGAAGTCGATCTCGACAATTGGTCTTATGAGACAGGTGGTTCTGGATGGGGAAACAATGAACTTCAGTATTATACCAATGGGTTAAATTCCAGTGTAAAAGATGGTTTCCTCGACATAGAGATTCGTCAAGAATCGCTCAACGATCGCAATTATACTTCCTCTCGTATGGTTTCAAGAGGCAAAGCCGATTTCAAATATGGCAAGATCGAAGTCTATGTGAAGATGCCTAAGACGAAAGGTACCTGGGCTGCTGTATGGATGATGCCTACGACTTCATCGTATGGGACCTGGCCAAACTCAGGTGAGATCGATATCTTAGAAACGGTTGGATATGCCCCAGACATGATCTATGGAACCATCCATACCACTGACTACAATCATAAAAAAGGAACTCAAAAAGGATACAGTTCTACTCTAGAAAATCCTGAAGAATACCATCTTTATACGATAGAATGGTTACCTGATCAAATACGTTATTATGTCGATGGAGTCTTCAAGTTCCGTTTCGCTCCAGGGATCTATCTTGATTGTCCAAACAGTAAACAATGGCCCTTTGATCGTTCATTCTATTTGATTCTCAATACCGCAGTTGGTGGTGATTGGGGAGGCGCTCAAGGTGTTGACGAGACTGGTTGGCCTCAATATATGAGTGTCGACTATATCCGTGTCTATCAGATCGATCAACTTGATGCGATCTTGGCTACAAAAAAATAAAAGCTCATTGAGCTTTTTTTATACCCTAATAGGGTAAACTAAGGCTCATTCTTCATAAAGTCTGATTGTATTTTGTGAGCAATTTCTATACTTTCACTAGGTTCTAAAATCTCTATATTTTATCCTATAAATAC
>CAIXIN010000096.1 GCA_903919545.1 uncultured bacterium
AAACGTAGAGTTGATCCGTGAACTGAGTATCCTAGATAATGTCTTGGTTGGTGCCCACATCGACTATAAGACAGGACTCTTTGGAGCCATGGTCAAAACAAGAAAAGCTAAGAAAGAAGAAGAAAGCTTACGTTTAGAAGCAATGAAGATCCTTCAATTCCTAGGGATCGCTGATAAAGCCATGTGGCCAGTCGGTGGACAACCTTATGGGATATTAAAGAAAGTAGAATTAGCACGTACCTTGATGTGTGCACCTCGCTTGATCATCTTAGATGAACCAGCAGCTGGACTCAACGATGTAGAGACCTTAGGTCTAGCGGATGTCATTAGAACCATCCGCAATGAATACAATTGTGCAGTACTCTTAGTTGAGCATGACATGCGTTTAGTTATGGATGTCTGCGATACCATCTGTGCGATTAACTTTGGGAAGTTCCTTGCGAAAGGGTCTCCTAAAGAAATCAAATTGAATAAAGATGTACAAGTGGCTTACTTGGGGACTCAGGAGGATCAGGTATGAGTAAAATCGCCTTAAAGATCACCAATCTCAAAGTGAATTATGGAGCCGTAGAAGCCTTAAAAGGCATCAGTATCGATGTCGAAGAAGGCACCATCGTAGCCTTATTAGGAGCCAATGGGGCAGGTAAAACAACCACCCTAAGAACCATATCTGGTATCGTTGAAGCTCAAAAAGGAACGATCGCTTATTTCGATGAAGACATCACCAATAAGGAAGCTGAGAAGATCGCTGGTTTAGGAATCTCTCAAAGTCCAGAAGGAAGACATGTCTTTAGAGATCTTAACGTTGAAGAGAATTTAAAAGTAGGGGCGTTTACCGTAAAGAGCCGCAAACAAGTCCAACTGAATCTTCAACAAGTCTATGGTTATTTTCCAGTATTAAAAGAACGTCGTAAACAAATCGCTTCTACCTTATCGGGTGGTGAGCAACAGATGCTTGCTATTGGAAGAGCCTTGATGAGTTCACCTAAGATACTGCTTCTTGATGAACCGTCCTTAGGATTAGCTCCACTGATCGTAAGAGACATTCTAAAGATCGTCCAAGACATTAAAAAAACTGGGGTGACTGTGATCATCGTCGAGCAAAATGCTGCTCAGACCTTAAAGATCGCAGATTACGCCTATGTGTTAGAGCTAGGAACCATCAGTATGCATGGTCCAGCGAGTGAATTAATTCATGATCCGAAATTAATTCAAGCTTACTTAGGGTCACACTAACAAAGGATAATGATGCATAAGAGCATTGTTATAAGGAGGAAAAGAATGAAGAAGTTACTAGTTGTATTGCTTTCCTTGACCATGATCGTTGGCTTAGTTGGTTGTACCAAAAAAGTCGAACCGGCTCAAGGGGTAACCGACACGGAAATCCTGATTGCGAATTGCGCAGCCACTTCCGGTCCGTATTCCGCTGTAGGTATTCCGTTTCTTGCTGGTATTGAAGCTTATTTGAAGTATGTTAATGATGCTGGCGGTGTTGCTGGTCGTAAGATCAAATTCATCCACACAGACGATGAATTCAATGCAGAAAAAGGTCTAGCTTGTGTTAACACCATGATCAATGACGAAAAAATCTTCGCTTTCGTTGGTCACTTCGGAACTCCAGTAGTAGCTGCTACATTGGATACCTTGAAAGAATCTGGAATTCCTGCTGTTTATTTCGCTACTGGTATTGGCCAACTCTATGCTGAAAAAGCTACAGACGAAGACAATAACCGTAACATCATGCCTGTTCAACCTATTTACATCAATGAAGGTAAAATCATGGTTGCACGTGCAAAAGGCGACTTCGGCGCTGCTAAAGTTGGGATCATTTATACCAATGACGACGCTGGTAAGAACATGTTGCAAGGGGCTGAAGCCCAAGCTGCTTTAGCTGGCGTAACCTTAGTCAAGGCTCAAGTTGAACCTGGACAAGCTGACGTTTCCGCTGCTGTTACTACAATCATCAATGGCAATGTCGATTTCATCATCGGTGCTGCTATCCAAGCCACAATCCCTATTATCGTTAAGGAATTGGCCAATCAGAATAACACTAAAGATTTGATCACAACTTACGTAAACGTATCACCTGCTATCTCTAATTCTTTCGTTAGAGAAATCGCTGGTAAATTCGATGTTTACGGATCCGGTTGGGTTTCACTGGTTGGTGAACCTAATTTGACGAACTATCAGACCTATGCTGCAAACATTGATGCTGCTTATGCTGCCAATGCTTACGCTATGACTGGTTGGATCGCTGCTTACTTCTTTGTTGAAGGCCTCAAACGCTTAGACAAAAAAGTTCCTACATGGGAAGCTTACATCGATGCTATGGAATCTGCACCGATCAAGAACCCATTCGGGGGCGAAATTGACTTCGGCGATGGCAAACGTACTGGAACACAAGAAATGAACCTTTCCAAGGCTACATTGACTGCTGAAGACGTTGCTGGTTGGACCGTTGTTGAACCTTTAGCTAATATTGACACAATCTTAGGAAATTAATCTACAATTAGAATGCGGGGGGATCTTCCCCCCGCAATTCTCTAGGGAGGCCATATGGACTATTCAAAAAAAATCATCAGTGCTTTAGAAGCAGTCAAACTCGTTAAGAGCGGAGACATGATCATAACAGGATTAGGTTGCGCAGAAGGAAGAGATTTCTTATCGCAGCTTCATACAGTCGCAGAGGCTGTAAAAGGGGTCACAGTCACCAACTGTTTACCTATGTCTGATCAACAGTTTCTAAGCGGAGACTATAAAGAAAGCTTCAATATCGATGGATGGTTCTACTCACCAACGATGCGTAAAGCTCATAAAAACGGAAATGTATCCTTTATTCCGAATCATTTACACTTAGCAGGTACCAAGCGTTTAGCTCATGTTCATACGAATATTTATGTCGGATCAGCTTCAATGCCCGATAAACATGGCTATGTCTCTTTATCCCTAAGCAATACTTATGAAAAACGTGTCATCGAAGATGCCGATTTGGTCATATTGGAAATCAATCCGAAATTTCCTTATACCTATGGTGATCTTGAACTGAGTCTAGACGAAGTCGATTATTTGATTGAATCGAATTATATGCCTCCTGTTTTACCTGAAGGGGACTTCAATGAGAAAGATAAAGCCATTGGACAATTCATCGCTGACTACATCAAAGATGGCGATTGTATCCAATTAGGAATAGGTGGTATTCCTAATGCGGTCGCAGCTTCTTTAACTGCTAAGAAAAACTTAGGGGTTCATACAGAAATGTTGACGACAGGGTTGATGAAGCTTGCTAAAATGGGCGTTGTCACAGGGAAATTCAAGCAACAACAAAAAGGGAAGATGATCTGTACCTTTGCGATGGGAACCGCTGAACTTTATGAATTCTTAGATCATAATCCAGCAGTAAATATTTTAAATGGGGCTTATGTCAATGATCCTCATATCATCGGTCTTAATGATAATATGATCTCCATCAATACCACTTTAGAAGTAGATCT
>CAIXIN010000097.1 GCA_903919545.1 uncultured bacterium
CCTTCTTTTTCTAACTTGATGTATTTTTGAGACATACTGTTTTTCTTGATTCTGACAGGGGCTGAAACAGATCTTCCTGTGACAACAGTATCTGTATCCTTCGCATCCATAATAGCTTGTTTATAGTTCATATGAACAGGACATTCTTCCGCAACCAATAAACAAGTACCTACTTGAACACCTATGGCACCTAAGGATAAAGCCGCATTGAAACCACGTCCATCCGCAATACCTCCAGCCGCTATGACTGGAATCTTTAATGCATCGACGACTTGTGGAACCAAAGCCATCGTCGTCAATTCCCCAACGTGACCTCCTGATTCAGTCCCTTCAACGATGACCATATCAGCTCCTGCTTGTTGCATACGGATCGCTAAAGCGACTGTAGGAACGATAGGGACCACCATAATACCTAGTTCTTTTAAACGAGGGATATATTTGCCTGGATTACCTGCACCTGTGGTGACAAGGGCTGGTTTTAGTTCAGCGATGAGTTCAAAAATAGCTTCGGTGTGAGGATTCATCATCATCACGTTTACCCCAAAAGGTTTATCCGTTAATTCTCTACATTTTAAGATGGCAGCTCGTGCAACATCCGCTGGCCAAGCACCAGTCCCTATGATGCCTAATGCACCACTATTACTTACAGCAGCTGCGAATTCAGCGGTGGCGATATTGGCCATAGCCCCTTGTACGATGGGATACTTGATCCCTAACATTTCATTTAACAACATGTTTCTTTCCTCCTAGAGTTCAATCAACGACGATGCCCAAATCAATCCAGCCCCAAATCCAACCAATAAGACATGCATATCCTTATGGATCAATCCTTTCGCTTTGGCTTGAGCGAAAGCGATAGGTATACTCGCAGATGAAGTATTCCCAAATTCATCCATATTCATCACAAACTTCGATAAAGGAAAATTCATTTTATCGGCCACATGGCCTAGTATTCTCGCATTCGCTTGATGAGGTATGATCAAATCGATCTCATCTAGTGAAAGATTACTTTTAAGTACTACTTGTCTGATCGCATCTTCGACCGCTCTTATCGCAAAACGAAAGACAGCTTGACCTTTCATTCGTAGATAAGGCGTTTCACCTTGGATATTTTTAAGAGAAGCGTTTAAGCTTAAGCCATCTGTAGATAAGGTATCTTCTAGATCACCTTGTGTATTGACGAAATGTGTCCAAGGACGTGCACTAGAAGAAGATGAAACTAAGAAAGCTCCTGCCCCATCTCCAAACAAGACAGCTGTTCCTCGATCGGTATAATCAAGGATCTTACTAAGAGTCTCGCTTCCTATGATCAAGGCCGTGGTGACTTGAGCACTTTGGATCAAAGCATCTACAGTTTGTAGGGCTAAAAGAAATCCACTACAGGCCCCATTAAGATCAAACACCATCATACGTTGATGACTTAGGTTCAATTTCGCTTGAACCAAAGCCGCAGTACAAGGCATCATCGCATCAGGAGTCAAGGTCGCAACGATGATACAATCGATCACTTTTGGATCGATATGAGCGTCATCGATGGCTTTTAAAGCAGCCCTTACTGCGAGATCAGAGGTATTCTCATCTTTTGAGAAATAACGTGTTTTAATGCCTGTTCTTTCGGTGATCCAAGCATCGTTGGTATCGATGACAATTGAGAGATCATCATTGCTTACTTTATTGTCTGGAACCGCATATCCTACGCCTAAGATCACAGGATGATTCATATCTTCACCCCGATGTCTCTAAACTTCTTATAGCGTTGATCCAGTAAAGTAGATGTCTTAAGTTTACGTAAAGCTGAAAGATCATTTCTGATCTCATTCTTCATCGCAGAGATTACGAATGATTTATTGTTTTCAAAGCCTTCTGTAGGTTCCATGATGATCTTATCGATGATGCCTTTAGCGTAAAGATCATACGCTGTACACTCCATAAGTTCAGCTGCTTCTTGAGCTCTGCTATCGTCTTTCCAAAGGATAGACGCAAAGCCTTCTGGAGATAATATCGAATAGATCGCATTCTCTAGCATATACAATCGATCCGCAACACTTAGTGCTAAAGCACCTCCACTACCTCCTTCTGATAAGACAAAGGTAATGACAGGGACCTTGATCGATGAGAAGAGCTTAAGTGAGCTCGCAATGGCTTCTGCTTGACCTCTCTCTTCAGCCCCTTTTCCAGGAAAAGCCCCAGCTGTATCAACGATACATACAATAGGACGATTAAACTTCTCGGCTTGTTTCGCTAAACGCATGGCTTTACGATAGCCTTCAGGATGAGCCATCCCAAAATGACAAGCCATATTTTCTTCTAGATTTCTACCTTTAGATTGAGCTAAAACAGTGACAGGTATCCCTTCAAAAAAAGCAAGACCTGAAAGTATGGCCTTATCATCCCCATAAGCACGATCTCCAGAGAGTTCAAAGAATTCATCAAAGAGATAAGGAATCAAATCTAAAGCCTTAGGACGATCTGTTTTACGGGCATTGAGGACTCTTTGCCAAGCTGAATTTTTTTGGGTCATGAGCTCACCTTATGCATCAAGATCAAGTTGGATAAGGTCGTTTTAAGATCCTTACGATGAACGATCGCATCGATGAAACCTTTTTCTAATAAGAACTCTGATTTTTGAAAAGCTTCAGGTAGTTGTTCATTCATGGTTTTCTCAATAACACGTCTACCCGCAAAACCAATCAAGGCTTTAGGTTCAGCTATGATGATATCGCCTAACATCGCAAAGCTCGCAGAGACACCACCTGTGGTAGGATGAGTCAATACACTGATATAAAGACCCCCATGTTCATCAAAACGAGCTAAAGCAGAGGCTGTTTTAGACATTTGAAATAAAGACAAAATGCCTTCTTGCATACGAGCTCCTCCTGACGCACTTAAGATGATCAATGGATATTTCTTTTTATCTGCCACTTCGATCAAACGAGTGATCTTCTCTCCTACGATCTGCCCCATCGATCCCATAATAAAACGGGCATCCATAATGGCCAAAGCGACTGTTTTTCCGTTGATCTCAGCGATGCCTGTAGTCACAGCTTCATGTAGACCAGTACTGTCTTGAGCTTTCATGATTTTCTTTTGATACTCAGGAAAATCATTGATCTTATTGCTTTTAGCACTTCGATATAGCTCTTTAAAGCTTTTCTCATCGACCAATTGAGCGATTCTTTCTTGAACTCCCAATGAGAAATGAAAATTACAGTTAGGACATACTGATAAATGAACCTTGAGGTCATACTGAGATATCGGTGTATTACAAGATGGACACATTAAAGGTGTTAAGTCCTGTGTAGTTTTTAAGTCTGTTTTATCGATTTTCGTAAAAAGCTTTTGAAAAAGATTGAGCCGTTCTTTACGTTTGTAGAATTGAGTGTTCACGTTCTTTGAGCTCCTTTATCCATTCGGCGGCGAAGTCAGTGGTATATCTTCCACTGATGAAGGTTGAATTAAACATAGTGAAGTAACAGAATTCAATGTTGTTATCGATCCCATCGATGATGAATTCTTCTAGAGCCCCTCTCATGCGTTTGATCGCATTCAGACGAGTATCCCCAAAACAAATCAGTTTAGCGATCATCGAATCATAAAAAGGTACGATCGTATATCCGTTATAGGCCGCACTATCGATACGAACATCTTTTCCTCCAGGGGCATGATAAAAGGTGATCTTACCTGCTGAGGGTTTGAAATCATTTCTAAAATCTTCAGCGTTGATGCGACATTCGATCGCATGACCTAAGATCTTAATGTCTTCTTGAGCGTAAGGTAAAGTACCTCCACCTGCAGCTCTGATCATATTCTTGATAAGATCGATCCCAGTGATCATCTCAGTAACAGGATGTTCAACTTGGATACGTGTGTTCATTTCCATAAAGTAATAGTCGTTTTGATCATCGAGTAAGAACTCTACAGTACCTACAGAATCATAGTTGACTGCTTGGGCAGCTTTTACTGCATCGCTACAGATCGATTGTCTTAGGGCTGCACTTAGATAATGACAAGGTGCTTCTTCGATGACTTTTTGATGTCTACGTTGAAAGGAACAGTCTCGTTCAAACAAATGCAACACATGACCGTGTTTATCGGCCATGATCTGGACTTCTATGTGTTTTGCGGCTTTGACGAGTTTCTCGATGTAGATGCTTTCATCGTTGAAGTAGTTCTTCGCTTCTTGACGAATGATCGGATAAACAGTCCTAAATTCTTCATCGTTATTGACGATACGTATACCTCGACCACCACCACCTGCAGCTGCTTTGATCATCAAAGGATAACCAAAAGTAGACGCTTGTCTAAGTCCATCTTCAAGAGAATCGATGGGATCTACAGAACCTGGTATGATGGGTACTTTAGCATCTTTCATCAAACGACGAGCATTGATCTTATTACCCATAAGATCGATACAGTTAGAATTAGGTCCAATCCAGATCATTCCGCATTCTTCTACCAAACGAGCGAATTTTGCGTTTTCAGATAGAAAACCAAAACCAGGATGGATCGCATCACAGTTTTTTAAAGTCGCAGCGGAGATGATGTTGTTGATGTTAAGGTAACTGTCTTTTGAACTGGGTTTGCCAACACACACTGCTTCATCAGCGATATGGACATGTAAGGCATCCTTATCAGCTTCTGAATAGATCGCTACGGTTTTGATGCCAAGATCCTTACAGGCTCGAATTATTCTAACTGCGATCTCCCCTCGATTGGCGATACAGATCTTACGTAACATACGCATCACCTATACTGATGAGTTTTTGATTGTATTCCACCATGGTCCCATTATCCGCATTGATAAGGGTTATAAAACCACTACGATGAGCTTTGATCTCATTCATGACTTTCATGGCTTCTATGACACAGACCACATCTCCTTCTTCTACTTTTTGACCTAAAGTCACAAAAGGAGCTGAAGTTGGGGAAGGTGAAGAATACAAGACTCCAACCAAAGGAGCTTTTACCCAGACATGTTCATCCTCAACGAGGATCTCTGGATGAGCTAGCGGAGATAGTGGAAGTGATGATTGTGTTAAAACTGGTCCCACTTGAACTGGTGCCGTTAATTCTTTTTTTAAACGGATCTTAGAACCATTTAGTTCTAGTTCCATTTCTGAGATCTCGCTTTTTTCAAAAATCGCGATGATCTTTTTAATTTCTTGGATGTCCATCATCGTCTTTCAAAAAGAGACTAAGCTCCTTTTTTACCACTCACGACATCTACCACATCTTGAACTGTCAATAATTTGACCAATTCTTCGTCTTCGATACGAATGTCAAAAGCTGTTTCTAGTTCTAAAGCCAATTCAACAGCAGATAAAGAATCGATGTCTAGATCTTCTCTTAATTTTGCGCTTGGGGTCACCAAAGCAGGATCGACGTGAATGGCATTAACTAAGACATCTTTGATTTCATTAAACATAAGTGTTCTCCTTGAGCTTTCTAAAAAGCATAGGCCAAAGTATAGGGATTAAAAGACTCTTGTAAAGGCGTTAATGTGAAATTACAGTGAAATTACACGACTAAAAAATGAAAAAAGCGCTTACACCCCTTACTAATGGGCGATGTGTTAAAATAGTAGTAGAGGTATCCCTATGAGCAACAAGCCATCCAATAAACTTGACCAAGAACTCATCAGAAGCCAAATCAGCCCTTTTTACGCTTTAGTCAATGTCATCGCAAGTACTAAATCTACCAACGATGATCTTAAGAAAAACGCCCTTAAATATGAGAATGCGACCGTATTATTAAGTGAAAAACAGACTGCAGGTAAAGGTCGCAATGGGAGAAGCTTTGTCTCTTTGGATCAAAAAGGGATTTATTGTTCTATCTTATTGAAACCAACTTTTGATCCTAATCTATATCTAAAACTATCCATCTTAAGTGGGATCATCTTATGTGAGACCATACGTCAACATACAGGTTTGGTTCCTACTTTAAAGTGGCCTAACGATGTCTTGATCAAAGGAAGAAAAGTCGCAGGCATCTTATGTGAAAGCAGTTTCCAAGCTGGTAAACAATCTTCTTTCATCATAGGTTTTGGTTTAAATGTCTATCTTCAAGACTTCCCTAAAGAATTAGAAGACATCGCTACTACCTTAGAAGACAACTGTTCTAGACCTTTAGATAGAAATACCTTAACGATTGAATTCTTGAATCGATTGGCGACCTACTATCCTCGTTTAAAACAACTCAGTCTAGAGAAAATGGCAGCTCCTTATGAACTTAGGACAGGTACCCCTATCACTGTCCATGGCCCTCAAACAAGCTACAATGCCTTGATTGAAGGCATTGAAGACGATGGTCAACTCTTGATCAAAGTAGGTGATCGTACAGAGTCTTTGATCTCCTATGAGATCACCATAAGAGAAGACGAAACTCAATAAAAAACAACCGGATATGAGATAAACTCATTCCGGTTTTTTCTACTTATGAACTTATCATATAAATGTATGGGTTTTCAGAGTTTATGAAACATAAATCATTTGATTAAAGTGAGCCTGTGGTCTACAATAAGGTCATACTTTAGCGAGGTAAATTATGGGACAAACGCTCACCGCAAAAATACTATCAAGTCACTTACTAAAAGGTGAACTAAACATCGGCAGCGAAGTCGCTGTCAAAGTAAATCAGACCTTGACTCAAGACTCTACTGGAACCATGGCTTATCTTCAACTTTTAGCTTTAGATCCTGATAAAGTCAATACGGATCTTTCCGTTGCCTATATCGATCACAATATGCTTCAAACAGGTTTTGAGAATGCGGATGATCATGCGTTTATACAATCTGTGGCTCAACACTATGGGATCATCTATTCAAAAGCAGGAGGAGGCATCTGTCATCAGGTTCATCTAGAACGCTTTTCTAAACCTAATACGATCTTGATTGGTTCTGACAGTCATACCCCTACGTGTGGTGGTGTAGGTGCTTTAGCGATAGGAGCTGGTGGACTCGATGTCGCCATCGGTATGGCCAAAGGTTTCTACTTCATGAAGGTACCTAAAGTCTATCAGATCATTTTAAATGGGAAACCTCATCCTACCCTCAATGGGAAAGACATCATTTTAAGCGTACTAAAAGCACTTACTGTCACAGGTGGTGTTGGTTATGTCTTAGAATACTGTGGGGATGGATTAAAATACCTTAGCGTAACTGATCGTGCCACCATATGTAATATGGGAGCTGAACTCGGTGCGACATCTTCGATCTTTCCTAGCGATGAGAATACTCGCCAATACATGATTCAACAAGGTCGTCCATCAGACTATCTTCCCTTTTCTGCTGATCCTGATGCGATCTATGAGGCAAGCCTAAGTTTAGATCTATCTCAGATCGCCCCTATGATCGCAAAACCTCATTCTCCTGACAACGTAGTCAAAGTAAGCGAAGTCGCAGGACTAAAGATCGATCAAGTTGCGATAGGATCTTGCACAAACTCTTCTTATTCAGACATGATGAAAGTTGCGAGAATACTAAAAGGCAAACAAGTTCACCCAGATGTCTCTTTGGTAGTAACCCCAGGTTCCGCCAATATACTTCGTTTATTGGCTGAAAACGGAGCTTTATCCGATATGATCTCAGCAGGAGCTCGTATTTTAGAATCAGGTTGTGGACCTTGTATAGGTATGGGACAAGCACCTAAATCAAATGGGATCTCCTTAAGAACCTTCAATCGAAATTTCTTAGGTCGTAGTGGAACTCAAAATGCCCAAGTCTATTTGGTTTCTCCTGAAACTGCGGCCTATTCTGCCATAGAAGGAAGCATCAGTGATCCAATGGCTCATCATGATGATCTTTCGATCATTCAGCCTATAACCTTTGGTCAAGTCGATCGTTATTTCATATTCCCTAAAGGAAAGCTAAAAGATAATCCTATTCAAATGGGACCCAACATCAAGCCTTTCCCTTTGGCTCAAGCACTCCCTAATGATTTGACTTTACCTGTGTTGATCAAACTCAAAGACAACATCACCACAGATGATATCGTTCCTTCTCACGCTAAACTTTTACCTTATCGATCCAATATTCCTTATTTGGCTGATTTTTGTTTAACGTCTTTTGATCCTGAACTTCCATTAAAAGCGAAAGCCCTTAAAGGATCCATCATCATCGCTAAAGAAAACTATGGCCAAGGTTCTAGTCGAGAACACGCTGCCTTGATTCCTTTATATCTTCAAGTTAAAGCTGTGCTCGCAATTAGTTTCGCTCGTATCCATAGATCTAATCTCATCAACACAGGCATCTTACCTTTTGTCTTTGAGAATCCATTGGATTATGATGAGATACTAGATTCGGATTCAATACAGATCCATGATGTCGCACATCAGATCGCTCTAAGTGATCATATCGATGCGATCCTACTTCCATCTCAAAAAAGAATCGTTTTAAATCTTAAACTCAGTGAACGTGAAAAAGAGATTCTTCTTAATGCGGGCTATCTTAACTACATCAAAGGTTTAAAGGTCACTCAATGAAGCACCTCATCACCTTGATCCCAGGCGATGGGATAGGTCCTGAAATCAGCAAAGCCATGCTGGAAGTCATCAAGGCGACAGAATTACCGATAACTTGGGAGATCACTCCAGCTGGTCTTTCTACCCTAGAATCTGAAGGATCACTGATTCCTCAATCTGTTTTTGACTCGATCGAACGTAATCGTATCGCACTTAAAGGTCCTTTAGCGACACCTATCGGAAAAGGTCATCGTTCATTGAATGTCCTTTTAAGAAAAAAGTACGATCTGTACGCCTGTGTAAGACCTGTCAGATCCATCGCCAACATCTCCCCTAAATTTCCAGGGGTTGATTTGGTTATTTTTAGAGAAAATACTGAAGATCTTTATATGGGCTTAGAAGAGATCATAAGCGAAGATGAGGCCCATTCGATCAAAGTCATTACCCGAAGCGCTTCAACACGAATCGCCAAAGCAGCTTATGAGTATGCGGTCAAAGAAAATCGTAAAAAGGTCACCATCGTCACCAAAGCCAACATCATGAAAGCCTCTGATGGTTTATTTCTAGAAAGCTGTCGCGCGGTCGCAGCACTTTATCCAACGATCGTCACCGATGAGATCCTCATCGACAATATGTGTCTACAGTTGGTGGTCGATCCAACTCGAACCGACATCATCCTCACAGAGAATCTATATGGGGATATCTTATCTGATTTATGCGCAGGCTTGGTTGGAGGTTTAGGTTTTGTCCCTGGGGCAAATCTAGGCTCCGATTTCGCTCTTTTTGAATCCGTTCATGGGACAGCACCAGACATCGCTGGTTTAGGCATCGCCAATCCTACCGCGATGGTCTTGACTTCTGCGATGATGATTCGTCATCTGGGTTATGAAAAAGAAGCCTCATGGATAGAAGAAGCCATCCAAACAGTCTATTGTGATCCTAATAATTACACTAAGGATCTTAAAGGTCCCTTAAACACAGTCGAAATTACATCCGAAATCATAAAGGCCTACCTCGCCTTAAAAGGAGTCTCATGAAGAAAGCTGAAACCCAAGCATTTATCACAGAACACGCCAAAACCATAGAGATCAGCAATGTCATCCCTCAAGAGCTTTATGAACAAAAC
>CAIXIN010000098.1 GCA_903919545.1 uncultured bacterium
GGCTTTAACCACATCGATGATTTGAGCCATGATCGTCGCAGAAGGTTCCGCATCTGGTTCTAGACCCATGATAGGAATCATCGTTAAATTGAACTCTTGAGCCAAATAACCGAAAGCCGCATGATTGGTTACGAATTCATTACGAGTTCTATTCTTTATCGCATCTGTATACTCAGATTTTAGTTGAGTAAATTCTTGGTTATAGAGATCGTAGTTTTGTGTATAGGTTGATGCATGAGTGGGATCTAACTCAATGAGATAATCCTTTATGATCGAAAACATGCTTTGGGCGTTGGTGATACTGGTCCAGATATGAGGATCGATCTGATTTGTATTTTTATCAATCAAGGTCTCAAAACCATCACTGAGAACCAACACATCTACATCGTTAGATTTGATGTTGTCATAGATGTCATTGAACCAAGGTTCAAAATCATTCCCCAAGATCATAATGTGTTTGGCTTCGGTCAAGATCTTCATATCTTGTGTACTGGGTTCAAATTCATGAGGTTCCCCTCCACCTTGAGTCAAGTTGATGACATTCACCAAGTCTCCACCTATCTTTTCAGTGAAGTCTTCTAGAATATAAAAACTCACAACGATGTGGATCTTACCATCGTCTTTGGGTTGTTGAATACATGCGTTTAATCCAAACAATAGAATTAGAGTTAAACCTATTTTTTTCATACTACTCCTAAATGAGAATCATTCTCATTTAAAGTATAGTCTTATTGATTAAGCTCTTCAAGAGGATTGCCTACTAAAAAGAAAAGGAATCCTAGGATTCCTTCAAGTTATAGTGTGAAATAAACGAAGCCACCACTGGATGTCGTGGTCTCTAGCCATAGACTCAGATCGATGATGAGTGGTACTCCCCCATCTAAGATATGAGCTAAGGCAATACTTGGATGACTAAGATCTAAGCCTGTAATCAAGACCCAATGATAGGCTTCTAGATTATGGACTTTCCCATTGTTGAGATTTAAGAAAGCAATAGGCGCATCATCACTGAGTCCAGCGACAATGAAGTCGATGACTTGAGACAAATGTGGTCGATGAGTTACTTCCTTTGGGATCTCAAATGCGTGATGTTGATGCGTTAGATTCATAGAAGATAGATACTTTGAAAAACCATTGTAGAAACGATCTAGACGATTGATGCCTCCAAATCCTGGAGTCACATATTGCCATACTCGATTCATCGTAGCTTTGGCTTCATCTAGTGTTTTAGAACTCTTCTTAGGATCGATTTGATAAAGGGCGATCATACTCGCTGCTGTAGGGCCACAACCGGATAAACGTTGCCAAGGTTTAGAATACCATTCTTGGTTACATCCAATAAAGTCAGTACCTTCTATCTTAAGAAGATCTATGTTTTTTAATGTTAAAAGGTTCATGGTTTTCCTGTTCACTCGTGATACTACAATACCATACTTCTTTCTTTTACTTAAGCGAAGTGAATTAAAGAACGTCGCTAGAAAGTTGGATCTTAGGTTCTGTTACCTTACGTACGATGAACCATAAAAGAGAAATAGTTACGATCGATGAGAAGATCCCTGGTGCCCATGTCCCAATCGAAGCCACTAAGAAACCACCTAAGATAGGCGTTAAGATAGAAGTCATACTTTCCAAGGATGAACTTAAACCTAAGATACCTCCGATTTCTTCTCGAGAGACAGCTTTGGTCAAAGCACTTCGTAAGACTGTATTTAAGATACCACTGGTTGCGGAAATCGGAATCAAGACAATCATGAGTAAGATCAAGTTAGGAGCCAAAGCCCATAAGACATAACTGATGGCTAAGATGAAGCTTGTTGCTTTCATCAATTGAGTCTCTGTGTATTTCTTTGTTAGTTTCCCAATGAAACCTACTTGAACGATGACCACTAAGATTCCCACATAACCTAAAACCAAGCCTGTTTGAGCCGCATTAAGATTCAAACGTTTTTGAGCGTATAAAGCGAAGATGGTTTGAAAAATCCCATGAGCGATAGAATAGTAAACCCGTGAATGAAGTAAAGGTCCTACAACTGGTTTATCCAGTGCTTCTTTTAAGATCTTCAATGAGAACTTTGTTTTCTCACTATGACGTAGTTTTTCTCTCGTCTCAGCACTTAATGATTCAGGCAAGATGACTGTGATCAAGACAAGGTTCATAAAGCTTAAGCTCGCCGCAAATAAAGCAGGTATTTGATAGCCCCATTGGCTTAAGAAACCTCCCATCGCTGGGCCAAAGATAAAGCCTAATCCAAAAGCAGCACCTATCATTCCTAAGCCTTTGGCTCTGTTTTCAGGAGTTGTCACATCTGAGATATAAGATTGAGCAACGGTAATATTTCCGCCTGTTAATCCATCAAATAAGCGTGTTGCGAAGATGATGAAGATCGCTCCTGCAGGATTTAACCATAAGGTAAGTCCTAAAGTGATAAGTGCGATAAAGGTTCCCCCTACACTTAGTAGTAGGATGGGCTTTCTTCCAAATCGATCGGATAAACGTCCTAGTATTGGGGTCCCAAAAACTTGTCCTATAGGATAAGTCGCTAATAGAAGTCCCACAAAGAAAGGATTCAACCCATAGTTGGCTGCGATATAAGGCATCAAAGGTAAGATTAAGCTAAAACTTAAGAGGTCTACGAAGACCACTAGGAAGACAGGTAGTAAGACACTTTTTTTCATTAAAATTCTCCTATTTAGTTTAGTAACTTAATTATTACCATACTCTTATGAGAAACACATTGAATATGCCTATAAAAAAGGCTCACGAGTGAGCCTTAGGTTTATTAAACAATTTTGCGATGTCTTTAGGGTCGCGTTTTCTTTGATAGAACGGTGTTAGATTGCCTTGATAGAACGGATGACGTTGAGGATAGGCCTTGCCTTCCACTTGATAAAGGATACCACAAGCTAATCTTTCTTCATCTAATGCCAATTTCATCGCAGCTTCTTTGTTTGTCTTAGGATGAGCTTCATCCAACCAGAAGGTATGAGATTTATACCACGCAAAGGTATTGACCTTATTGTAGGTAACACAAGGATGGAAGATATCGATGATGGCGTATCCATTATGAAGAATGGCAGCTTTGATCAGTTCTTTTGTTTTTTCTTGATCTCCACTAAATCCTCGTGCGACGAAAGTTGCTCCCATCGCCAAAGCCAAAGCCATAGGATTAATAGGTTGATTATAGACCCCATCGAGTTGAAGAGGAGTAACCAATCCAATCGGAGAAGTAGGTGAAGCTTGACCTTTGGTCAAGCCATAGACCATATTGTTATGAACGATGTGAACCAAGTGTGGATTACGACGAATGTTATGGATGAGATGATTTCCACCTTCCCCATACATGTCCCCATCCCCACCTTCTGCGATAACAGTCAACTTTGGATTGACTGCACTGATGGCACTGGCGACTGCTAAACCACGTCCATGAAGGCCATTGAAATAACTGGCGTCGACATATTGAGGCATCTTAGCAGCTTGACCTATCCCTGAAGAGAATACCACTTGGGTAGGATCGAGTTGTAGTTCAGTCAAAGCTTTGATCAGGATGTTTCTTAAAGGAAAGTTACCACAGCCTGGGCACCACGCCATATCAATGTCGTGATTGAATTCAAAATTACTCATGAGTTGCCTCCATTTTAGTGATGAGCTCATCGATATGATAAGGTTCACCATTGTATTTTAAGATTCTTTGATTTACTTTGACCCCATAGGTCATTTGGATCAGATTCGCAAATTGTCCTGTCGCATTGTTTTCGATGACTTGGATGGTTTTTGCTTTAGAGATGATGTCTTTTAATGATTCTGGTAAAGGATAGACTTGAATGAAATGTAGATGAGTAAGATCCCACTCAGGATGTGTATCTAAAGCTTCTTCGATGACCCCATAGGTAGATCCCCAACTGAGTACTAGATTTTCATGTTTAGTTGATCCACTGATCAAAGGCTCCATGATGTCTTTTTTCATCAAATCGAATTTATGAAGACGCTTGTCTTGCATACTGACACGCATCGTAAAGGATTCTGTAATACCACCAGCTTCATCGTGTTCATCTGAGTCTACCTTGACATAACCTAAGCCAAATCCAGGAACACCACGAGGTGAGATACCGCTCTTATCAAAGGCGTAACGTTGATAATCACGCTTGGTTTCTACGACGAAGCTTTCCAGATACTTAGGATTGAAATCCAAGGCATCGACTTGGCTCATCGATTCTAACCAATATTGATCAGATAAGACAAAGACAGGGATCTGATACTTATCGGCCATATAGAAGGCTCTACTCATGACTTCGACCCCATCTTCAAGTCTTCCTGGGGCAAAGATCATACGAGGGAATTCTCCATGACCTGCATATAAGACCAAATTTAGATCAGCTTGTTCAGTACGTGTAGGTAACCCAGTTGCAGGTCCAGGTCTTTGAGCGACATGGATAACAGCTGGTGTTTCAGTGATGCCAGATAAACTGACAGCTTCCGTCATCAAGGCAAAACCACCACCAGAAGTTGTGGTCAAAGCACGTGCACCTGCATACCATGCGCCTAAAACCATATTTAAGGCTGCGATCTCATCTTCAGCTTGTTCAACCAAGATCTCAAAATCTCTGCTTTTCTCTTCCAATAAAGTCATAAGTGTCGTTCCTGGAGACATAGGATAGGCCGCCACATAATTGACGCCTCCCGCAACGGCTCCCATACTTAAAACATCATTCCCAGTTAAAGCTTTTTTAGGGCTAAAATGAGTTGGTTTTAATTCTTTTGGTCGATCAGGATCTTGTCTACCTAAGTCATAGCCTAAATCAAAGGCTTTAAGATTACCAGTAACGATGTCTTCACCACGCTTATTGAAACGCTTGGTGATGATGGCTTTGGCGTTTTCAACTGAAGCTCCGATCATTCCTGCGATGTAGCCAAACATAGCTGTGTTTTCGTATAAACGATTACCTGCTTGTTTACCTAAGTCTAAAAAGGCAACTTCTTTGGTTTTATACTGAGATGGGACTGACTTTAAAAATGGGGCTTCCCCATAGATGATCGTCTGTGGAGTAAGTCTAGGCAACAAACGCTCTAACGCATGATCGTTGAATAAAAACAAGACGTCGATCGTATAGCGTAAAGCTTGTATAGGTTGATTTGAGACACGAATCTCAACGGAGTTATTTCCCCCTCTTACTCGGCTCATTACCTCTTTGGATGAAAACACATAGGTTTCCTGGGTTAAAGTTTCTACTAAAAATTCTTCTACGGTCTGTAATCCTTGACCTGCTTCGCCAGACAAAACAATCGAAATCGATTCTCTCATGATGCTCCTTTCGATGAATTATGGTCATGAAGATTTTAAGGTAATGTTTACCTTAGCTCTTACTGACAGTATAACTACTTTAAGACATTCTTTTCGTTCTTTCAATTCATTTACCCAACTAAAAACCTTCTTGTTTAGGGAAGGTTTTTAGTAAGGAGAGTAATATGCATGGTTATGGTAGTTTTTGAATTTCTATACTTACTTCATTACGCTTAAGAAATCCTGGAATAAAAGGAGGATTATACCTCGATAATTGAAGATTTCCTAAAGGAATAAGGTCTTTTTCGTTGAGCCAAGTTAAGAGGGCTTGTTGCTTCTCTTGAAGTTTATAACTATTGATTGAACCAGAGAATGTTAATGTTGCGACAAGTTTTGAAGGCACTTGTTTTAGTTTAAGGTCCTTACTTCTAGGAAGAGGCAAATCTTCTAAGGCATACTGCTTAGGCATCACAAAGGCCGTGGTCATAGATTTCTCATAGATATCATTGATGACTGGGGTAGTCATGGCGATTTTTTGTGAACCTTGATTATATCCAGAGATATAGTTGAAGATCTCTGAAAAACCACTGTTCCCATCCAGATGGTTTTCTTCTGTGATCGCAAGGATCATAGGATCCATCTGACGGATCTCAAAAGATCCTTCTTTTAGTAATATTGTATAAGATGCTTGTTCAATGGCCATAGGTTACCTGTAATTGAATCATAGTCCTATAAAGAACCAATTACCATTTTTATGCCTATAAAAAAGCGGAATGAAATTCCGCTTAGCTCTATTGAGATATGATCTTGATCGTATAAGGTTCAAGTTGGACCTTAGTTTCAAAGCTTTGCACTTTTGAACTAAGATTGATGTAAGCTTTATAGTTTTTGCCTTCTTCACTATAGTTCACCACTACTCCATCTTTATGAGGATAAGTCACTGAGTTTATGGTTTTCTTCTTCAAGGCATAGGTAATATTCAATAAATCTTTTTGAGATTGATCATAGTCCGAAATAAGATCTGAAGTAAAAAGTAAAGACCCAAAGATCCGATTGACATGAGCTAAGATCTCTTTTTGAGAAGTATTCATTTGAATGTTTGTGTTTCTGAGTAAGAAGACATCAGGATCGTTTAAGAAAGCTCTATGATTGAGATGACGACGACCGATCGCATTTAGAATGGCATTCTTCGTCGATACCTTCTCACGATGAATTAGTTCAAAGTACCAAGGACCTTTCCAATCTAAACTGACATCTGGTCCTATGCGACAATAATCTACCAATCCAAAAGCTGATCCTAAAGGTACACCACAACCTAAGATCAATTTATCTTTGACGCAATCTCTTATGAAATCCATGGCTTCTGCGGAACGTTGGCCTCTTGTCTTGGTTGGATGATGACCTAATGCTGCGGCATATAGGAAGTCCAGTTTAACCAAGTCATAGCCCCATTCATTGAGTACCACATCGAAACACGCTCTAATATAATCTTTGACTTCTTGTTTTTCTAGATCTAGACAATAGAAACCTCCCCATCCACTTCCTGCCCATTCTGGTTGACCTAGATCATCTTTTAAGATCCAATCATAATGATCTTTGACCAATTGAGAACTTCGTTGAGCAATCAAAGGTGCCATCCATAAACCTGCCAAAGAGCCTTGAGACTTAATAGAGTCTGCGATAAACTTCATCCCTGAAGGAAATTTGACCTTATCTACAGACATCCAATCCCCTACAGCAGTTTGATAACCATCATCGATCTGAAAAATATCCATCTTAGGGGATAAAACAGAAGCAGCTTTGAGGTTATCTAAAACGATGGTCTCTGATATGTTTTGATAGTAGTTGTACCAACTGGTCCAACCCATACGATCAGGTTCAGTGGATTTTTTAATACCCAATAATTTAAAATAGTGATCGAATATGAGGTCTTCTTTGCCCTGTTCAAACAAGATATCTAAAGAAATCGAATGATCAAGTGTTTCCCCATCCACATCCTTATTGATGATGATCTTATTTTTAGGTCCTTGGATTTCAAATCTCGTAAACCCATCTCTTTCATTCAATGAACCCATGAAAGAGAAATCTTCATTCTCACGTACATACGCATAGGTATAGCCATGAAAATAACCTCTTCCTTTAGGGGCTTGAAAGAACTCAAAGTCTCCATATTTAGAAAACTGATATTTATTATTGAAATTCATCGCAAAAGAACTTAAGCGATCTTGTTTATCATTTATGGAATGTTCATGACTATCTGTCCATGATTGATATCCATTAAGAAATACACGATCTGTTGGATTAAATGAAGTATTGATGATCAAACCAAAACGATACAATTCTAACTTACCTTTAGGTTCTAAAGTAATCTTTAGGCGTTGAGCTTGATGATCTTTGGTTACGACCCAAGACAATTTCAAGTCATCATTCTCATGAGCTTTTACTAAATCCAAAACTTTCGTCTCATCATTGATTCGATAAGAGAGATCTAGATGAAGCGTTTGATCGATGAGTGATTTCATCTTACTTTAAACCCTCTAGGATCTTCTTTTCATTATAGAAAAGCAAGGTAATGAGTCCTAGTAAACAAAAGACAGCTGCAAACACAGCGGTTAAACGAATACCTAATTCATTTGATCCATTGACCTCATATAGCAGTAAGGCGCTTAAAATCAACATAGACAACATTTGACCGATTTTAGACATAAAGGTTCTTGTCCCAAAAAACATACCTTCTCTTCTTAC
>CAIXIN010000099.1 GCA_903919545.1 uncultured bacterium
CATTTGGGCATCTAACGTTGAACTAAGAACCCAAATCAAACTCAAATTGATCGATATCAAAAACAATGAGATCATCCTAGATGAAAGTATCAAGACTCAACTTACGACCCTTACAACAAATCTAAAAGCCAAGTACACCGCATTAAAAGACACCAAAGGTGATATCCAAGCTTTATCATCAGGTATCAAAGCCTTGATAGAAGCTAAAGATTGGGCGTCATTAAAGACAACCTATGAAGCCATCATCGCCATCCAACTTACTCGTAATGGCTTACTTCATGAGATCAATGATCTATTGACTCAAGTCAACAATTTACTTCCATAGAAAAAGGACCTTACGGTCCTTTTGTTTTAGATTTTTCCTAATAGCTTAAACATATTCTTCTTATAGACTTCAACCCCTGGTTGATTGAATGGATTGACGTTCAACATGTATACGCTCATACCACAAGCCGTAAAGAACCATTGGGCCATATATCCAAAGGATTTGGCCGAGAAATCATCTAAGGTCAAAATCATATTAGGGATTCCCGCTTCATCATGATGAGCGATCAAAGTCCCTTTCATCGCAGCGACATTGACTTCACTTAAGGTCTTACCTGATAGATAATTCATAGAATCTAGATTATCTGTATCTTCAGGGAAAGTCATATCCAACATAGGTTTCTTAACCAAAAGTAAGGTTTCAAATAAGATCTTCTTGCCTTCTTGAACGAATTGTCCCATCGAATGAAGATCGGTCGAGAAATTAACTGAAGCAGGAAATAATCCTTTATTTTCTTTGCCTTCAGATTCCCCAAACAATTGTTTCCACCACTCAGCAACCATCGCCATTTGGCTTTCATAGGAGACAAGCAGTTCTACGCTTTTGCCTTCTTTTTCAAGCAGTCTTCTCATCACCGCATATTGATAAGCAGTATTGGTTTCTAGATCATCGCTCATACAATCGTTGGCAGCTTGTTTAGCGCCTTCCATCATCGCATCGATATCGATCCCAGCAGCTGCGATAGGAAGTAGTCCTACAGAAGTCAAAACTGAATAACGACCTCCAATATCATCAGGAATCGTTAAGGTCGCATAGCCTTCTTTATCAGCGAAGGTCTTTAAAGTACCTCTCGCTTTATCTGTGGTCGCGATGATGCGTTGCTTCGCTTCTTCTTTTCCATATTTGGTTTCTAGGAATTGTTTCAACAATCTAAACGCCATGGCTGTTTCTGTGGTTGTCCCGCTTTTTGAGATAACATTGACGTAGACGCTTTTATCTTTGATTCGATCTAAGGCTTGAACGATATAGGTCGAAGAGAAAGTATTGCCTAAGAAAACGATGTCTAGTTTTCTTGAAGGATATAAACCTTGGATCATCTCAAGGGCAGCACATGTCCCTAAGTAAGATCCACCTATCCCACATACGACCAAAACTTCTGCTTTTTCTTGAATGGTCTTGGCTAAAGCTTTGACCTTATTGAATTCTGCTTTATCATAATCAAATGGCCAGGTGTTCCAACCTAAATAGTCAGAACCTGTGCCTGTCTTGGATTGGATTTTTTGATGGATCTGGGTAACTAAGGCTTGATAGCCGCTCAGATCGGGATTGCCTGCAGTGGTTAAATCTAGTTTGATGCTCATGGTTTCTCCTTTTTTGCCGAATTGATCCAGCTAGGCAAGGCTTGGGCCAGGGTAGAAAACCCTAGAGTATCACCTTGTTTTTCACGACTTGGTTTTGGTCGAGATTTACGTGGGGTATCGTGTATGGCCTTATAAGAGAGTCTTACTTGATGAGTTTTCTCATCGATGTCTAAGACCTTTACTTTGACCACATCTTTCACCTTAACAAAAAGACTGATGTCTTTCACAAAGGCTTCCGAGAGTTCGGAGATGTGAATTAAACCAGTGGTTTCCGCATCCAGTTGAACGAAAGCTCCGTACGCCTGAATACCGGTGACGACGCCTTCTACGATTTGTCCTACGCTGTATTTCATATCCATTTTACCGTAGTCATTATATCACACAGCTTTAGTTCATGTGATATAATGACAGGCGAGGAAAGACAATGCTAGGAAATATGTATCCGTTTTGGGCAGCCATCGTAGCCAATCTCTTGACCCAAGGTTTAAAGCCTTTGGTCGTCTATAAAAATACCAAGGTTTGGGATTCCAAATTGTTTGTGGAAAGCGGAGGATTTCCTTCTTCGCATACCTCAACCGTGGTCGCTTTGGCTTTGGCAGTAGGCCTACAAGAGCGCTTTTCATCGACCAACTTTGCGGTTGCGGCGCTGTTTGCCTTGATCGTTATGTATGATGCCGCCAATGTGCGCTATTATGCCGGTCAAAACATCCAGATCACCCAACAGTTGATCCGAGACATTCAGATCCTAACTGATGCTAAATTGGACAATGCCATCTATATGACACGCGTCAAAGAAGTATTGGGACATAAATGGTTTGAAGTCATAGGTGGAATAGGCGTTGGTCTATTGGTTGCCTCACTGATGTATTTCCTGAGATAAAACATGAACATAGAAACACAAGTACAAGAAGTTATCGATAAGATTAGACCCTATCTTCAAAGAGATGGGGGCGACGTAGCCTTTGACCATATGGGCGAAGACGGAAAAGTTTTCGTTCGGGTGTTTGGGGCTTGCGTAGGATGTGGATCCATCGACTATACGATCAAAGAAGGCGTTGAAGCCTTATTGATCGATGAAGTCCCAGGGGTCACAGAAGTCATCGTACTCGACTAAAAACAGAAACATTGTTTCTGTTTTTTTTATGATTATTATTCACCACCAGATACTAATATATTTTGTCCTGTAATGAAATCTGATTCATCGCTCAATAGGAATTTGATCATAGGGACGATATCCTTCACCAAGGCATTGCGCTTCATCGGATTCTTTTCAGCGCTCATCTCAACGGCTAA
>CAIXIN010000100.1 GCA_903919545.1 uncultured bacterium
AAAGAATTGATCGATGCGGTAGATACAGCATCTCAGTACGATGTGAAGATCGTTATCGAAAAGGCAGTCACTCAACTAAGAGAACTGAATTGTTCAGTCTTAGGTTATTATGATCAAAGAAGAGCCTCTGTCTTAGAAGAAGTCATGAAACAAGACAGTATCCTCTCTTATGACAACAAATACAAAGGTAACTCTAAAGCCAAAGGTATGGCTTCTGCGAGTCGACATTGTCCTGCGAAGGTATCAGATGCGTTGACGAAAGAAGTCCAAGCCTATGCCTTAGAAGCCTTTAGGGTGCTTAATGGGGCAGGGGTATGTCGTATAGATTTCCTATTAGATGAAGCTACAGGTAAAGTCTATGTCAATGAAATCAATACGATTCCTGGATCATTATCTTTCTATCTATGGGAAGCCAGTGGTCTATCTTTCAATAAACTGATGGATGAGCTTGTCGATATCGCCATTAAAAGAACACGTCAGAAAAATAAGATGATCTTCTCTTATACGACCAATATCTTATCCAACTATAAATCTAACAATGGAAGCAAAACAAAAACAAGTCGATGACTTGTTTTTTATAGGAATTGGGCAACCATTAAGGCTACTGTACACGCAATGATTAAGATGACTGTGATCGATGAGATCGCATTTTGAAGCTTATTATTGACATACTTGCCCATGATACGTTTATCGTTGACCAGTAGAATCATAAAGATGATGATGACTGGGGTTAAGAAACCAGCGATCTGTTGGGTGCTTAAGATCAGATTCATTAAGTTCAATCCTGGAATCAAAACCAAAGCGGCAGAGATTACGATGATGAAGGTATAGATCCCAAAGAAAGCAGGAGCTTCTTTGAAACTATAGTCGACACCACTTTCCCATCCGAAGGCTTCAGTGATCGCATAAGAAGTCGATAGAGGTATGATCGCAGCAGCCAAGACGGAAGCTCCAAACAAGCCTGCCCCAAACAAGATGAAGGCATAATTGCCCGCTAAAGGTTTAAGCGCTAAGGCTGCTTCTGCGGCAGAAGAGACATGAGTACCAGCGACATATAAGGTCGCAGCTGTACATACGATGATGAAGAACTGAACCACATTGGACCATAATGAACTGATATAGACATCCAACTGTTCATACTTATAATCTTTTAGACCTAATTTTTTATCGACGATGGCAGCTTGTAGATAAAACTGCATATACGGGGTTATGGTGGTTCCTATCATCCCAATGAAGGTTAAGATGAATCCTGTATTCATATCGAAGGTAGGTGTCACAGCGCTTAAGGCAACAGCACCCCAATTGGGTTGAGGTTTGACCATAAAGGCTGCGAAGATGTATCCAAAGAAAACAAAGGTAAACAACATCAAGATCTTCTCTACTTTAATATAAGATCCTTTGGTGACTAAGATCCATATGAAAAAGGCAACCAAAGGTACAGAGATATACTTGGTGACCCCAAAGAGTTCCATCGAAGCAGCAACCCCAGCGAAGTCTCCTAAGACGACCCCGAAATTAGCGATAAACAAGATCGTCATCGCAAACAAGGTCAACTTGACCCCAAACTTCTCACGGATAAGATCAGAGAGACCTTTACCAGTGACTACAGCCATACGGGCATTCATTTCTTGGATGACCGCTAATCCAACAGCGATGATGGTTAAGCCCCACAACATCTTATAGCCGTAATTGGCACCTACGGTCGCATAAGTTGCGATACCACCCGCATCATTGCCTGCACTTGCGGTGATGATGCCTGGACCTATGATCCCAAAGATGTAGATCAGTTTACGCCATCTTTTTTTAAGTTTATCTTTCATACGTCCACCTTCTTTAAGCGGATGTATTCATAGACGATATCCATCAAAGAAACGATCCCTATAAGATCATCGTTTTCATCGACGACAGGTAATATCAT
>CAIXIN010000101.1 GCA_903919545.1 uncultured bacterium
GGGAGCCTTTGGGATCTCAAACATCCTAACAGGATTAATCTATCTACTTATACTAAAGAAAGCAAAACATCTAGCGCCTTATGTATTAGGGATCATTCCAATTGCGTATCTCTCAGGAAGTCTTGGATTGAAACTACAAGGTATTCAAGGGGAGTCTTCATTTTATGGGAAATATATGATGCTTGTTTATCTTGCTTTATGTATCTTGTGTGCAGTCTATTATCTGATTTCATCACTTAAAGAGAAATCAATTTCTAAATAGACGAAGGTCATCACGGAAGTGATGATTTTTTTACCTCTTTCAATGATAGCTTATCAAAGGAGTAGTATTACTTACATAAACGATGTTGTTTTATCTGGACAAATCTCAAACACTTCTTGATAAAACCTAGTCTATAGAATATGATATTAACAGTAGTTTGTGAAATAAAAAATAATTCATGATGAATATAGAAGGAGACCATTTGAGAAGAATTGACTATAAAAAAGGTTTTACTTTAATCGAACTGATCATCGTTATGGCGATATTAGCAATTTTAGCGATGGTTTCTATTCCTATGGTCAATGGTTATGTCGCTAAAGCCAACGAAGCGACAGACATCGCGAATCTTAGATCACTAAATAGTGTTAGCCAATTATTTCGTTTTGAGTCAAACCCTATCACGGAAGATCTATTCTCTGGTTTAACAACAGATTCTGCTCGTATGAATGCTTTGATTAATCAGGACTATTTATCAGAAGCAGTGGTTCCTAAACAAAAGGATGTCTTCTTTACTTGGAATACAGATGTTCAACTGTGGCTCATGGTTGATGCAAAGGTACCCAGTGATTTGCCTGGAGTCACCATGGGAACAGGTGGTCATAAAGGTTTCATCAAGGGATCATATACAGGATCAACAATTGATCTTGTTATGCCGCTTACCTTAAGTAATGTTAACATAACTCACGTTTATCAAGATGTCTTTAATGGGAAAGGACTAACCTCGCTTTATTTTGATCCAGCATGTGTTATTACAGAAATCCATGCGCGTGCATTCAATAACAATAATCTCACCGAAGTGACCATTCCTAACTCTGTAACAAAACTAGATTACGCCGCCTTTAACAATAATCCCATCACTAAAATAACCATCGGTCCTAATGTAGCCTTTGAAACTAATGTCTTTAGAAACAACAATGCCTTTAGAGATACTTATCTCGCTCAAGGTGCTGGAACGTATCTATTCATAGGTGGAACTTGGGTCAAACAATAAACTTCAAACAAAAAACAGAGATCTAAATGATCTCTGTTTTTAGTATATATTGATTCAAGTGGTCTCGTGTTTCTTGAGATAAAGCCTTAGATCGTTTTGTAGTGTTGTCTACATGAACGATGATGGTTTCTGCTGTTGCGACAAGTTGATCGTTTTGATAAAGACCTTGAACGAAATTGATGGAACTATTTCCTAGTTTAGAAACGGCTGAACCGATCTCAACGGTTCCTGGCCATTTGATTTCTGAAATCAAACTTAGATTACAGTTGACGATGACGAAAGATGAATCCTTATCATATAAAGGCTTCTCAGGATTATAAAGCAATTCTACTCTTCCTGTTTCTAAGAAAACAGAAAAAACAGCATTGTTGATATGGCCTTGTCGATCAGTATCGCTGTATCTAACTTTATCGAAAGTTCTAATGGGATAATCCTCAAATCTTAAGCTTTTTAGTTGACTCATTTAAGTACCTCATTCGCTGTAATCATAATCTATCAAAAAAGAGATATCTGTTCAAGTGGAAGATTCTAGAATAACCATATTTAGCTTAAGAGTGTTTCTTAACTTCTAATGGTATAGCAATTATCTCACTGAGCTCTTCTTGATTATTAAGGTGAAATCAGTTAAGATTTTAATGGACGTTAAGCAGAGTCCCAGACTTTGCTTTTTTTATCTCAAAGAGGAAACATGGAAAAACTAATAGCCCCTATTGCGAAAACCTTAAGTATCAGTTTCGCTCAAGTTAAGAATACTTTAGATCTACTAGCGGAAGGAAATACGATTCCTTTTATTGCGCGCTATCGTAAAGAAATCACGAAAGATCTCGATGAAGAACAGATCAGATACATCGATGAACAATACCAATACCAAAAGAATCTCGCCAAACGAAAAGAAGACGTGAAACGTTTGATTGAGACCCAAGGTAAGTTGACTCCTGAATTGATCGCTCAGATAGATGCCTGTGAGACCTTATCTTTGGTTGAAGATATTTATCGTCCTTATCAACAGAAACGTAAAACAAGGGCTACTGATGCAATCGCTAATGGATTAAAACCGTTAGCGGAATGGATCTTATCTTGTCCTAAAACAGGAGACATCCAAGCAGAAGCGACGAAGTATCTTGCTGAAAAAGTAAAGACAATAGAAGATGCCCTTCAAGGCGCAAAAGACATCATCGCTGAAGGGGTCTCTGATGAGGCAGCTCTACGTAAACTCATTCGTGATCATATGATGTCTGAAGCGAAGATCATCGTTAAACTGATGAAGAACGCGGTCGATGAGATGAAGACCTATCGTGTTTATTATGCCTATAGTGAACGTTGTTCAAGCTTAGCACCTCATAGAATCATGGCCATCAATCGTGGTGAACGAGAAAAGATCTTAGATGTCAGTATGGAGTATAATCGTGAACGCTTCGCAACTTATCAATTCAATAGACTAACGAAGAATCAAAGTTCCGTCGTCAATACCTTGATCGATGAAGCCGTTCGTGATGGGCTCAAACGCTTGGTTTATCCTTCCATTGAACGAGAAATTAGAGCGAACTTAACTGAAAAAGCTCAAGAGAAATCGATTGATGTTTTCTCATCCAATCTAGAACGTTTGTTATCTCAAGTACCTATGAAAGGATCCATCATCTTAGGTTTGGATCCTGCCTATAGAACAGGGTGTAAATTAGCGGTCATTGATGGGACAGGTAAGTTATGTCACATCGATGTGATCTATCCTCATCAACCTGTCAATAAAAAAGAGGAAGCTCTTAAAAAAACCATTGAGTTAATAGAGAAGTATAAAGTCAATTTGATTGCGATCGGGAATGGGACAGCGAGTAGAGAATCAGAAGCCTTTATCGCAGAGATCTTAAGAAACAATCCTAAGATCGAAGCTCGATATGTGATCGTTTCTGAAGCAGGAGCTTCAGTCTATAGTGCGGGAGATCTCGCACGTGAAGAATTCCCTGATCTCCACGTTGAACAAAGATCAGCCGTATCTATCGCAAGACGTTTATTAGATCCTCTCTCAGAACTTATTAAGATCGATCCGAAAAGCATAGGTGTAGGTCAGTATCAACACGATCTAGCCCCAGCTCGTCTTCAAGAAAGATTAGATTTCGCAGTAGTAAAAACTGTCAATAGAGTAGGAGCCGATGTGAATACAGCCAGTGAAGAACTCTTAAGACACATCGCAGGATTAAATAAAACCGTTGCGAAATCTTTGGTTGCGTATCGTAATGAGAATGGTTTATTTAACTCTAGAGCTCAACTGAATAAAGTCAAAGGTATGGGAGCCAAAGCGTATCAACAAGCTGCAGGTTTCTTACGCATTCCTTTAGCGAAAGATGAATTAGATCGTACAGCGATCCATCCTGAATCCTATGACTTAGCTCATAAGATCATGAAGGAATTAGGCATCAGTTCACTTCTTGATGAACATCGTTCAATGGCTTTAGCCAGTGCCAGCGCAAGCGATTTAGCGACCAAGTTGAACTCAGATATCTATACAGTAAAAGACATCCTAGGGATACTCGCTGTGCCTTTTAGAGACTATAGAGATCGTTTCGATGCGCCATTATTACACAGTGATATCGTAAAGATCGAAGATCTAAAAGTAGGTA
>CAIXIN010000102.1 GCA_903919545.1 uncultured bacterium
GTTGCTGAGGCTGGTCTAAGACTATCTTGGACTATGGAAGATTGTGATTGTCTAAATGGCTATAAAGTCGTTATTTCAGAATCTAATCCTACCCCATCTTATCCAGATGATGGCTATCTTAGATGGATCACTGATCATAATGAGAATACGATCCTTATCGATAATAGTGAAGCCTATAATGGAGGAGACATCAATAGTTATTTGAAACCTAATACAGAATACTACTTTACGATTAGTTATCTCTATAAGGATCATAAGGTTACCACAGAAACAGTCAAATTCTTGACCCCTGAAACATTAGTGCTTCCTACCAGTTGAAAGAAGAAACTGTCGAGTCAAACTCGGCAGTTTTTTATTGGTCTGTGTTATCATTTAACGAGTGGATGATAAACGACACCCACAATGAAGGTGACCTATGATTCAAAAGCTTAGATTGTCTTGGATAAGATTTATGAGAGGAAGATATGGGGATGATGGGCTCAATCGATTCATCATGGTCACTATGTATATCCTCATCTTTTTATCGCTATTCTTTAGAGATAATGCATTACTTTACTGGGTCATTTTAGTGGGATTCATAGTGCATAATTTTCGTTTCTTCTCAAGAAAGTTTTCTCAACGAAGAAAAGAAAACAATTTCTTTTTAAGTGTAGTAAGACCTCTACGCTCAAGATTGATCGTACTTAAGAAAAACATCAACGATAGAAATCATAAAGTCTTCATTTGTCCTCAATGTAATGGGAAAGTGAGGATACCTAAAGGTCATGGGAAAGTAGCCATTACCTGTCCTTATTGTCGTCATGAGTTTACCAAACGCTCATAAGTTTTGATGAAGCTTAGCTTATTTAAGGTATGATAAGGATAGAACTTATCCATTAGGAGAAACATATGAACGAAACCATTAAACATCAACTTAATCATCGCTCGATCAGAGAATTTATCGAAGAGCCTTTTAATGAGACAACTTATCTAGAACTTATGGAAGTCGCACGTCAAACCGCTACTTCCAGTGGTCTACAAGCCTCTTCGATCATACGCATCAGTGATTCTGAACTCAAAAAGAAGATCGCAACGATCTGTCATCAAGAATACATCGGAAGGATTCCTTTACTCTTGATCTTCATCGTTGATCAACATCGTAATAATGCGATCGCCAAAGCTCAAGGTATTATTTCAGATGGGGCGGCAGGAATGGATAGTTTCTTTCAATCCTTTACCGATGCCTGTCTTATGGCTCAAAACGTGGTCAACGCTGCGGAATCCATGGATCTAGGAACCTTATACATCGGTAGTATCCATAATGAACCTACTGAGTTATGTGCCTTGCTTAACTTGCCTGCATTGACTTTTCCTGTCGTAGGTGTAGGCATTGGGAAACCTAATCAGAATCCTGCTTTGAAGCCAAGGATGCCGATGAAGCTAAGAACCTTTGAGAATACTTATAAAGCTCCTGATAATATCTTAGAATCACTTTCAGACTATGATGAGCTTATGCAAAGCTACTATGATCTAAGAGATACCAATCGTAGATTAGACAGCTTTACTCATCAAGTCGCTAAACGAATCAATGCCCATAATCCTACTCGTCAAGAACTCTTAAATGTGGTTCGTGATCAAGGGTTTATATTTAGACTCAAATAAGGTAGTAAACAGTTTCAAAAGAAACTGTTTTTTTATAAAAGAATCTTTTATTTACGAAAGCATACTTTCGTA
>CAIXIN010000103.1 GCA_903919545.1 uncultured bacterium
GTGATCCATAATTGGTTCTTTAATGATTAGGAGTATAATTAAGGTAGTCGTTGAAGTAATAATGAAAGGTCATAAGGCAACCCATTGAGAAAGATCATTAAAGGTATTCTTTTAGCTTTAGTTATAGTGAATCTATTTGGATGTGGGACTTTTGATGGTGGGGTGGATGTCCAATCACAGGCTACTTTATCTCGCTTTAGAGAAAATGAAGTGACTGCTTATCAAGGTAAGTTCTTAGATCCTTCGATTGGACCAGCAGATAATTCAATCTCAGGTGTTCAACATTTAAACATCACGACCTATCGATTAAAAATAACTGGATTGATCACTGAAGAAATCGCATTGACTTATGATGAGGTCGTATCTTTAGAAACCCATCAACGCTTGATTACGCTACATTGCGTAACGGGTTGGGACGCGACGATCTTATGGGAAGGGGTCCTACTAAGCGATCTGATCGCCTTAGCTCATCCTGGGGTAGAAGTCACCACGATCATATTTCATGCCTCGGATGGGTATACGACATCTTTACCATACTCAGTCATCAAAGATAAACAACTTATCTTGGCGTATAAGTCCAATGGCTTAACTCTACCGGATGAATTAGGTTATCCCTTCATAGTGGTCGCAGAAGAAAAATATGGCTACAAATGGGCCAGATGGGTCACTGAGATAGAATTGTCTTCTGACTCAAACTATAAAGGATATTGGGAAAAGTTTGGTTATGATAATATTGCGGATGTCGATTAACTAATTATAGTGGGAGATGAGATGAACAAAGAAACTTATCACATCATCAAAGAACCTTGGGTAAAGATGAGAATCTTGATCGATTTAGATGATCGATCTCATGATGATCCTGAAGTACTTTCAACTCTTCAACAAACCCTTCAAGATCCTTTGATTATTTCATTGATCCAAGAACTTCAAGATTGGCCTGGTATAGTATTAAGCAGTCATAAAAGTGCCTCTCAACATTACCATAAACTATCTTTTTTAGCCGAAATAGGTTTAACCAAAGAAGATCCTGGGATTCAAGCAATTCTGAATAAATTAATGAGCCATCGCTCAGCGGAAGGATTGTTTACCTTACCTACCAATATTCCTGAACACTATGGTGGATCTGGAGAAACAGTTTGGGCTTGGGCTCTTTGTGATGCGCCTATTCTTCTAACCTGTCTCGCTAAAATGGGTTATAAGGACCATCCTTGGGTACTAGAAGGAAAAGCATTTCTATTAGGATGTATTAAAGAAAACGGATGGCCTTGTCAAGTATGTCCAGCACTTGGAAAGTTTAGAGGACCTGGTCGAAAAGAAGATCCTTGTCCATACGTAAATTTAATCATGTTGAAACTCTTGGCTCAGTATCCTGATGAATTGGATCGAAAAGAAACAAGAATCGGCTGTGAAACCTTACTTCATTTATGGGAAAGCAGTTTAGAGAAACATCCTTATATGTTTTATATGGGGAAGGATTTTAGAAAATTGAAAGTACCTACGATTTGGTATGACCTACTTCATGTGGTGGATACCTTATCTTATTACCCATTTATATATGATGATCCTCGTTTTATTGAAATGCTTGATCTCATTCACTCAAAGAAAGTAAATGATCTATATACACCTGAAAGTGAATGGAAAGCATGGAGTGATCAAGCCTTTGGGAATAAGAAAAAAGATTCATCTTGGATGACCTTTATGATCGATCGCATCGATCATAGGATCAAAGTTTAAAAAACCTTCGTAAGAAGGTTTTAAGTTGTTTTAATCGATTTGAAGTTCTCTTTAGTGATGATCGTATTATAGATAAGTACTGTACCTAAGACGATCAAGCCTCCCACAAGAGCCATTGGTTTAGGGAACTCGCCTATAACCAGAAAAACCCAGATGGGATTTAAGATGGGTTCTAGTGTAGCGATGATGCCTGCAGTAGTCGCAGGGGTATGTTTGATCCCTTTAGAGAAAAAGATATAACCACCTGCTTGTTGAAAGATCCCCATCACAAAAATCATGATCCAAGGTAAGAGACTTTGATTGTTTATAAATTGTTGATCGATAAGTAAAGTAGGCAAGAAGACTACCCCTAAAAGATTGCCCATAAAGGTCGCATCAATTGGAGAAGCTCCTGGAAACTTATTGGCGAAGAAGACTCCCGCAAAGGATAAGCCTGAAGCCAAAGCCAAAAGATCTCCTATTGGGCTTCCTCCTTGAAATTGTTCTAAGAAGAAAAGACTGATACCGATTGAGACCCCAATGACTGCGAAGAGATCACGTTTTTTAGGTCTTTGTTTATAGACGATCAAAGACAACAGAATGATGAAGACAGGCGAAGTGTATTGTAGAACGATCGCATTGGCTGCAGAAGTCAATTTAATCGAAGACATATAAAGGACTGTGGTCAAGAAAATACAAATTGACGCTAACACAGTAGATTTAGTTACTTTAAAATGGAATGATTTACGATAGATGCCTATGGTAAAAGCAGCGATGATGCTTCTTAAAGCAGCGATGGTCAAACCTGACCAAGGTATCAGTTTATTAAGGACACCTCCAAAGCTCCAAAATAAGGCAGCCATCAAGATATAGAAAGGTCCTGATTTAGTTATTTTCACTAGAATATTATAACAGAGCACTGGACATAAGTCGTTAAAATAAATATA
>CAIXIN010000104.1 GCA_903919545.1 uncultured bacterium
ATTTGCTTTTTCAAGTAGTCATTCTTAAATATGTAGATCAAGCAATGGATAAACCTTCACCCAATTATACGAAGATAAGTGAGTTTCTAGATAAACTAAATCCAGACTTGTTAGGTGATGATAGCTTTGAATTCAAAGATGATAAAGGTAAAACTAGACATACAGCATCGAATAAAGAGAAGTGGTACTCGCTAAAAACCAAATGTCTAGAAGAGATGGAAGATTTCCATAATTGTGCTCATTATTGTGAGTTAGCTCTTTCAAAAGTTAAGGAATTCCATTTTGATAATGATATCTGGTTTAAAAGAAGATTAGCAATCTCAAAGTTTGAGTTAAACCAAAAAGATGAGGCACTAAAGATTATCGATGAGATAATGGCGAGAAAAAAGGAATGGTTTATATACTCCGATAAAGGATTCATGTTGATAAAAATGAATCAGAAAGAAAAGGGTATTCAGTACTTGATTCAGGCAATAAATACGATTGGCCCTGACCAAATGAAGATAAAAATATTTCAGTATTTTGCTGATAATTTCAAAGATGGAAAATACTCAGAATTCTCAAAACTAGTTAAACTCTATGTTATTAGAATTCGAGAAAAAAATTCTTGGCCAATATCAGATGAGTCTAAAAAATTCCTTGAAACATTGGACAATGAGACACTGAAAATTCCTATGTATGCATTTAAAAATAAGCTTATGTTCTTTATTGAGAAAGAGTTCGTATCAAGTGAAATCTCAACATCTGGTAAAGTTGATCATATTAGTGATGATGGTAGAACAGGAATAATTAAACCAGATATTGGCCCAACATTATTCTTTAGATCAAAGAATGTTGTGAATAATACAAAGGGTTTTCCAGAGGGAACGAAAGTAAGTTTTCAAGTTATTGATAGTTTCGATAAAGTTAAAAACATTGCCTCTAAAGAAGCTGTAGATATTAGGATAATAACATAATGGCTGAGCACAATTTACCTTTAAATTGGGAACTTGCACAGCCCATTATTGAGGAATATGCAACAGCAAGAGATATGGTTTTTCATTACGAGCAATTTGGAGGAAAGATTGCTGTAAAGATACTTAAGCCAGGATCACCTATTCGTATTGATTTGTTTCAAACTAAAACAGGGATGACAATTGTGTCTAATCTAGGACGCGATCAAGAAGCAAATCAATTACTAGTTGACTATATTGAAGAATCGATTGGTTATGGGCGTCTACATGAAGATAGGGTTACTTTTAGGAATGTGTCGATAGATACGCAAATAACTACTAAGAAACTAATTCAGGAATATAGTGTTCGAAATGAAGTTTCTATTACGTCAGAGAATGGATTAGATAGAATGGAATTAAAGGACTCCCTAATTAGCAACACAGTTAAGATTTGCTTTTATTCAAACGGAACAATTTTTATGTATGGATTTAATACACCTCTTTTTGATGAAATCCATAATTTGATATATTCGCAAACAGGAGTACTTCCTACCGTTCAATTTCAGTTGCTTAATAGTGTGGTTCACTTCGCAAAAGAATCAATCGACAAAGATGATTTAAAAGAATGTCATTCCTGTGAACATTTAGGTCGATGCTCATCGAATGGTATAAAAATGCTGAATATGGCACATTTTGAAAGAAGTATTAGCA
>CAIXIN010000105.1 GCA_903919545.1 uncultured bacterium
GCCTTTTGGGGTCTTTCAAAGCAATGCACTTTGTCCTGATTGTAAAGGCACAGGCAAAAAGATCGTCAACAGATGTAAGAAGTGTAATGGCTCAGGTCATGAACATAAAAAGGTCACCGTCGATCTTAAAGTCCCTGCAGGTATCGCAAGCGGTCAACGCTTAAGAGTACCTCATAAAGGTGAAAAAGGTGCCAATGGTGGACCAAACGGAGATCTCTTCATCGAGATCATCGTCGCTAAACATAAGAATTTCATCCGAGAAGGTTCTAATATCTTCATCCAGATCCCATTAAGTGCTTTGGATGCGACTTTAGGAACCGTTGTCGATGTCCCTACAGTTTATGGGGATGTCGAATTGACCATCCCACCTGCCACTCAATATGGTAAACAGTTCCGTTTAAGAGGCAAAGGGATGAAAGAACTTGGTAGTAGTAATATAGGAGACCAATATGTCGAAGTCAAAATAGAAGTCGACGATCATCTCTCCAAAGAAGAAAAAGAACTGTACGAAAAGCTTCGCCAATTAAAAGGCAAAGAAAGCATCTACGAGCGGTTTAAGAAGTCATTCAAGTAACAGCTCCGCTGTTACTTTTTTATTCAAGGAGGTTCCTTATGAGCATCAATCAATTTACCCAGAAGCTTCAACAACTCTTTCAAGATGCCGTTCAATCGGCCATGATGAGTAATCATCCTGAAGTAAGTAGTGCCCATCTATTAAAAGCCATGAGCGATGATGGGGTATTAGACGGAGTCTTTAGTCGACTCAACATACAAAAGAATGCCTTTGTTGAGCTGATCAGCCATTCTTTAGGTACGGTGGTCACAGTGAGTACCCCAACTCAACCTACCTTATCACGAGAGCTCAATCAAGCCATCATCGATGGCCTCAATGAGATCAAAGCCAAACAAGAGACTTATTTAGGTGCTTTGGCTTTGTTTAAACATATTCTTTTAAATAAGTCCCTTTTAAGCCAACAGATCTTATCAACTTTTAAAATTAGCTCATCATCTCTCAACGAAGCACTTATCGAGACCCTTCAAGGTCAAAAGGTCACTTCCAGTGACCAAGAGAATCAATTGGAAGCCTTATCTAAATATGGGAAAGACTTGGTTGAAGAAGTCAAGAAAGGTCATGTAGACCCCATCATAGGACGAGAAGAAGAAATACGAAGAGTCATAGAGATCTTATCTCGTAAGACGAAGAATAACCCTGTCTTGATTGGTTTACCAGGTGTAGGGAAAACAGCTGTCGTCGAAGGCCTTGCGTGGCGCATCATGAAAGGTGATGTTCCTTTTGGACTGAAAGAAAAGAAACTCATCGAACTAGACATGGGTGCTTTGATCGCAGGGGCAAAATATCGAGGAGAATTCGAAGAGAGACTAAAAGCTGTCCTCAATGAGATCAAAGCCCAAGAAGGCAAGATCATCTTGTTTATCGATGAGCTCCATAATCTCGTAGGCGCAGGTAAAACAGAGGGCGCTATGGATGCGGCCAATCTACTAAAACCGATGTTGGCACGAGGAGAACTCCGTTGCATCGGTGCGACCACCTTTGATGAATACAAGAAACACATCGAAAAAGATGCGGCATTAGAGCGTCGTTTTCAAAAGATCTTGGTTGATGAACCCACCGTTGAAGAAAGCATCTCCATCTTAAGAGGTCTTAAAGATCGTTATGAGACCCATCATGGGGTAAGAATCTTAGATGAAGCCATACAAGCTGCCGTCCACTTGTCTCACAGATACATCACTGATAGATATCTACCTGATAAGGCCATCGATCTGATCGATGAAGCCTGTGCTTCTATTCGAGTCGAAATGGATTCTATGCCTGTAGAACTTGATGATCTTTTAAGAAAGATCCAACAGCTTGAGATCGAAGAAACAGCCCTTAAGAAAGAAACCGATGAGAAAGCTTTGGATAGACTAGATGAGATCAGAAAAGACTTGGCTAATCTTAAAGAAACCAAAGAAGGATTATCCATTCGATGGAACGAAGAAAAGAAACACTTGGATCTTGCGAAAGAAGCCAAGGCTAAATTAGAGAAGGCTCGTTTGGATCTTGAAAAGGCCACCAACGATGCCCGTTATGAAGAAGCAGCTAAACTTCAATACGATACGATCCCTACCTTAGAGAAACAAATCAAAGCTTCAGAGACCACAAAGAAAGACAATGCCTTGATCCAAGAGATCGTCGATGAGAACCTTATCGCACAGATCGTATCGCGTTGGACCCACATCGATGTGAGCCGATTATTGTCCGCTGAAAGAGTAAAGCTTCTTAAGCTAGAAGATAGCTTAAGAGAGCGTGTCAAAGGACAAGACCATGTCTTAAGCTTGGTGTCTTCTGCGATCTTAAGATCCAAAGCCCATATCCAAGATGAACATCGTCCATTGGCATCTTTCCTCTTCTTAGGCCCTACAGGCGTAGGTAAGACAGAAGTCGCGCGAGCTTTAGCCCAACAACTCTTCGATGATGAATCCAAGATCATACGCATCGATATGAGCGAATACATGGAGAAACATAGTGTATCTCGTTTGATAGGAGCTCCTCCAGGCTATGTAGGTTATGAGGAAGGTGGACAGTTGACAGAAGCAGTGAGAAGAAAACCTTACTCGATCGTATTGCTGGATGAGATCGAAAAAGCTCATCCTGATGTCTTCAACATCCTACTTCAGATCTTAGATGATGGACGCATCACAGACAATCAAGGAGTCACGGTCAACTTTACCAATACTTTGATCATCATGACTTCTAATCTAGGATCTCACTATGCCTTTGAAACCAATCTAGATCTAAGAGAAGATCATTATCTAGAAGAAGTCAAACGATCATTCAAACCTGAATTCGTCAATCGTATCGATGAGATCATCGTCTTTTATGCCTTATCAAAAGAGACCCTCTCAGAGATTGCAGATAAGTTCATCGGTGAATTAAGACATAGATTAGCTGATCAAAATCTTTCTCTGGAAGTCTCCTCAAGTGCGAAATTGAAGATCGTTACTGAAGGAACAGATCCTGAATATGGGGCTCGTCCTTTAAAACGATACATCCAAAGACAGATCGAAACCAAGATCGCAACACTGATCATCCAAAGTACTTCCATCCAAGACAAGACCATTCTCGTCGATACAGAAGGACCTGATTTTATAGTCAAACTCAAACAAAATCTAAACTAGCACGAAAGTGCTGGTTTTTAGTATGGGCTCCCGCTTTATCTTTATAGTTTATAGAAAATATGATAAACTTAAAAATGTACTATGAAAAAACTTTTAGGTAATGTATGGTTTAACATCTTGTTCATTGTGAGTTTAACTGCCGTGGCATTGATTTTTGCCTTATATGACAGTTATGAATCTGTATGGAACACGATCAAACACTTAGATCCTTATAAATTGGTTTTGATCTTAGGTTTGGGACTATTACCTTATCTATGTTGGGGACTTATTTTAACCATTCTAGGAAGAACCATCAATCCTAAATTCAAATTTAAATATGGTTTGATGAATGCCTATGTCGGTGGATTTATGTCAGGGATAACACCGAGTTCTACAGGTGGACAATTCGCTCAAGTCTATGCCTTTAAGAAACATGGGATGAAAGCATCTCAAGGGGCAGGCTTGGTCTCTATGGATTTCTACATCTATCAGATTGCTTTTGTGATCACAGCCGTAGTGATGTATATTACCTATCTATCAACTTATGAACATGTTGCGATTTCCTTGATGTTTGGGATCGGCTTATTCTTCAATAGTTTCGTGGTCATCGTCTTATGGATCATGGTTGAGTTTCCTAAGCTTTATCATCGCATCTCCTTTTGGGCGATCCATATGCTTCATAAGATGAAGTTCATCAAAAATAAAGAAAAGATCCTAGAAGATTGGAATAAGACCTTAGAGAATTTCAATGAAGCCATAGAAAACGTCAAAGAAAATAAATCCATCTTTTGGAAAGTACTAGGCATAAATATCCTAAAGAACTGCTTATATTTCTCAACTCCGTTTTTCATTGCCTGGGTCTTAGGACTTCCTATCGTCTTCGATGATTTCTTTCCGATGTTGGCTCTAGGATGTTTCATTTCTACCTCCAATACCTTTGTTCCTTTACCAGGCGCATCAGGTGCGACTGAAGGCTTATTTGTCTTGGTCTATTCAACCATCATAGGTAAAGGTGCAGCTGCTTCTACGATGATCCTATGGCGTCTAGCGAACTTCTATATACCTGTATTGATAGGTGGTACCTTGTTTATTCGTTTAAGAAACATCAATCCGTTTAAATCGATGAAGACCTCTGATCTACTTGAGGAAAATGATAAACAAAGCTGACATTAAGGAGATCTTGATCATCGATGAGATCAAGATTCCGTTACTGATCAAATATAAACGGAAACTTCAACTAAGTTTCCGTTTTCTTGAGGGGACCTTGGTGGTTTCTGCCCCTAGTGAATCAAAAGTAATAGATATAAAAGAAGCCTTACTTAAGAAAAAGACTTGGATCATAAAACATCATCGTTTAAGTGAAGGTCGTCGTTTGAATCAAAATGAACTGAGACTTCACGATAGAAGAGTCAATGTCTCTTATCAAACAGGAAGTTCTTTTTCCTATACATTCAATGAAGACTCTTTAGTGATCATTCATCCATCACGGATGAAAGAAGAGAATGCACTTAAGTATTTTAAACTAGACTACAGTGAAAAGATTCTTGTTCCTATCTTTGAGAAAGCTTGTGTTGAGATGAATCTTAGACCTGTTTCTTTGAGTCTAAGAGACACCAAGTCCTCTCATGGACGTTGTAACAGTAAACATCAGATCACTTTATCGATCCGCTTGATTGAATATTCCTATGACTATATCCGTTATGTCTGTATCCATGAATTGGCTCATTTAAAACATATGAATCATTCGAAGGCATTTTATGGATTGGTTAAGCTTTATTGTCCAGATTATAAAAAACTGGTCGCACAAGTACGATCAGTTATCTTATAGATATTTATCTCCTAGTAACTTCTTAAGCAAGATCTCATCAGGATCGATATAGATGGTCTTATAATGTCCCAATGATACCAGACCCAGATTAGCACTGGGTATTTTTTTGACTTGATTGATAGGGGTATAATTGATCCCTACAGTACCAGAGTTTCTCGCTTTAGAGTAATACAAAGCGATTTGAGCGGCTGATCTTAAGGTCGTCTCATCAGGTTCATCGTGTTGAATGATCACATGGGCACCATGGAAATCCTTCACATGGACGAAGACATCATTGCGTTTCGCAAGCTTAAAGGTGATCAAATCATTTTGGAGGTTGTTTTTCCCATAATAGATTTGGATCCCATTGTCTAAGGTAAGATGATTATAAGCAGGGGCTGCTTTCTTACGACGTTTATCGGTGATGGCTTTTAGATAGCCTTTTTCACTAAGCTCTTGACGTATCTCTAAGGCATCAGGTAAAGTCGCATAAGCGATCTGATCGAAGAGGATCTTGAAGTATTCGATCTCATTTTCGGTCAATTCGATCTGATGAGCGATATGTTCTTGACCTTTTTTACCTTTGGTATATTTTTGAAAGAGTTTACGTATATTGCCTTTAAGATCTTGTTTCTCATCGAGTGGGATCATCATCGGTTCATCGGTCTCAAAGTTATGGACTTCAATCTGTTTCATACCTTTTTTGACTAAGGATCCATAGGCAATCAAATGGTCTCCTAAGATACGATACTTATCGCAATCATAAGCTTCTACTAAAGCTTCTTGAAGTTTGATCAGTTTAGATTCATTCTTTTTGATTTCTTTGTTTATAAAACGAATGAGATCACCTGTGTGTTGTTTGATGCGTTCATTCTCTTCTTTTCGATGATGGATCTCATCTAGTCCTTCCATAAGCTCCATGACTTTAGGTTCAGTACCTAAATGTGTCAAAGGAATCACATGAAAATCATGATCATAGATGTAGATCTTAGTGGAAGCTTTGACTTCTTTCATAATAGATTCAAAACTTGAAGTGAGTAGACGATGTTCAATCTCACGACCTAATAAAGGTGAGAAGCCATGAAACTGAGCTGCTACTGATAAATGAGTATCAATTGAGAAATCTTTAAACGGATCTTTCTTATCATGAGCATCAATAGGGATATATTGAGCTGTAGGAGTAATGGTTCTTCGATTATTCTCAAAAGGAGGGATCCTTTTTAAGGCATCGACGATGCGATTATCATGATCAACTAAGATCACATTGGCGTATTTTCCCATAAGCTCGATATAAAGGGTCATCGCAATAGAATCTCCTAGATCATTTCTTAATCTAAGATCAAACTGAACGATACGATCAAGACCTGCTTGAGCGATCTTAACGACAGTAGCATCTTCGATATGTTTTCTAAGCAACATCACAAATGCGGTTGGTTCAGAAGGCAAGCGATACTCATGAGCGGTGATCTGGAGTCGATTATAGACCGAATGACAAGAGATCAAGAGCTGAAATTTTTCTCGTGAAGATTTGCACGTCAATAAGATCTCACTATCGGAGAGATGATTGATCTTGTTGATCTTGAAGGGACAAAGCTCTGAAAGCTCGGTACTGATCTTGTTTAAAACGATTCCGTCGATGGCCATATCAAAAAGATTATAGCATAACTTGACTTATGGGCCATAGGTGGGTATGATTTTAGGCAATAGAGGGACACTATGAAAAAAGGATTACTTATTATATTAAGCGGACCCAGCGGAGTAGGTAAGGGTACCGTTCGTGAATTGTTTTGTAAAGACCCAGAGCTCAATATTGCGTATTCTGTTTCTATGACCACTCGTCAAAGAAGAGACAATGAAACCAATGGGGTTGAATATTTCTTCGTGAGTCGCCCTACCTTTGAAAAAGCCATTGAAAACGATGAACTCTTAGAACACGCTGAATTCGTAGGAAACTACTATGGCACTCCTAAGAAATATGTCGATGATCTGCGCAATCAAGGTAAAAACGTCTTGTTGGAAATCGAAGTTGAAGGCGCTAAACAGGTCATCTCCAAAGTGGCTGATGCCTTGACCATCTTCATCGTTCCACCATCTATGCAAGAACTCGAAAAAAGAATCAGAGGCAGAAGAAGTGAAACTGAAGAAGTCGTTCAGCTTCGTTTAGCTAAAGCAGGCAAAGAGATGGAAAAACTAGGCTCTTATAAGTTCATCGTTTGTAATGATGATCCGCATTTAGCGGCTCAGATCATCAGTTTGATCATTAAAAGACACATGGAATAAACAAAAGCACCTCACTGTGCTTTTTACCTACAAATGATGACCTTTTTATCTAATGCTTTTTGAAATCTTCTTCTTAGAACCATAGCATCTTCTTCACTCATCGCAGATTTCTTGACGATAAACGCAGTACGATTGGTATTGAAGAGATAGAAACAAGAAGGGGTCTCATAGATGCGCATGATCAGTAAGGTCTTGACAGTAGATGTTCCTGTGGTGTTATCACTGGTGGTACTGACTAAGAAATCATCGATCCCAAACTCATAGGTATATTGTAAATTAGCGAAGAGCTTATTTTTCTTATAGGCTTTCTTCCCTGAGAAGTAATACACATAGAAATATAAGATGCCTATGACTAATGGACCAAAGGCCAAGAGCCAATCAAAGATGTCCATCACATAGAAATAGTTCCCAAATCTAAACCCATAATAATAGATAGTCCAGATTAATGGGCCAAATCCAATAAAGATCCACAAGACAAATGTGATCTTTTTCATCAAAGTAAAATTTTTATTCTTGATCATACTGAAATGCCAAAATTCGATCCAATCTTTCTCATCGATACTAAAGTTTGCGTGAATGATTTGATCAGTTGAACTTACAGTCATAGATATCTCCCTCGTTTTTAATAATTATAGCATTCTCATAAAATTTAGTTATTCCCTTATCGACAATCCACAAACCTTTTCTCCAAGCTCTTTTTAAGTCTAGTGCTTAATGAATTTAGATCATCAAGAAGTTCTTTTCTTAAGATTAAGTCATAACCTTTATTTAGAGTGAAATAGAAACAGGACTTGGTCTCATAGACTTTTCTTAGATCTTTATACGCTAAAGTCATCTCACCCCCATACACAGGACCTTTCTTAATGACTTTAAAGGATTCCTCAAAAAACTCATAACTTAGTTTAATCTGAAAAAGCTCAGGAGTTTGTCTGTATTTTAATGGATAACCAATAAACCATTTATATAGTAAATAAACAAAGAGGATCAAGATATAGTATGATCCTACCCAAGTGTTTCTAATAGGATCTTGAGCCGCATCGGCCATATTATAGAAGGCAAAAACAGGCAAGACAAAGAAAACAAGGATCAATAATAGGATCTGTTTAAGCTGGGCGTGTTTTCCTTTGGCCCAAGTAAAGCGTTTATAAGTGACCCAATCTTTCTCAGTAAGGTCCATCTTAATGCGTTGGGTTTGTTTTTGGGTTAAATTAGGCATAGGCTTTCTCCTAGTGTTATGCCCATTATATCACGGTGTTTTTCTCTTATGGGCTAGGGTTTGTTATAATAAGAGTATGTACCTACTAGACGTCTATATTGAACACAAAACGATTAAACTGAACACCCGTTTCAGTTATCTTTATGATGAGCCTATTTTAAGAGGGACTCGAGTCAAAGTCGATTTTAATCACCAAGCTTGTGTGGCGATGGTGGTAGGATGCAAAGTGTATGATGAAGACGTTCAAAAAGAAATCTTAGAGAAGGGGTTTACATTAAAAAACATCCTTGAAGTCATAGATCCATTCCCAATATTAAACGAAGAACTTCTTCAACTAGGAGAACTGATCGCTTTAGAAACCTTAAGTAGTGTGATGGCCTGTTATCAAAGTATGTTGCCTAAGATGCTCAAACCTAATTCAATGGCTCGTTTAGCACGTACAGAAACCATGGCTCATTATGAAAAAGAACCCCTTAAAACAAATGATAAACAAATACAGATCCTAGACTTTATAAAAGGGAAGGATTTTAATCTAACTGAACTTAGAAAAACCTTTGGGTCATCCATCAATACCTTGATTAAGAATGGTTGTATCTCTACATATGAGAGAGAAATCAGTTACGCACCTAAACCATTTCAACAAGTCTTAGCGTCTTATGAACTCAGTAACGCACAGACTTCAGCCCTTGATCAAATCAAATCATTATCTCAACAGGTCATCTGTCTCTATGGTCCTACAGGAAGCGGTAAGACTGAGCTTTATTTGAAACTGGCTGAAGAAGCCATGAGTAAGGGTAAACAAGCCCTCATCTTGGTTCCTGAAATATCTTTGACTCCGTTGATGATCAAACGTGTCCAAGATCGCTTCGGTCAAGATGTGATCGTTTATCATTCTCATCTCAATGATCATGAACGTTATCTTCAATATCAACGTGTTCTCTCAAAAGAAAGCTTGGTGGTAGTTGGAACACGAAGCGCTGTATGGTTGCCTTTTGATCAATTGGATGTCATCGTCTTAGACGAAGAACATGATCATTCCTATAAACAAGAATCTACTCCACGCTACCATAGCCGAGATGTAGCCATCCATAGAGCCAAAACCTTTGGATGTAAAGTACTCCTAGGATCAGCTACACCGAGCTTTGAGACCTACGCTAGGGCCTTAAGAGGGGTATATGGCTTAGTTCAATTGCCTAAACGAATCAGTGGTATCTTACCTAAGGTCACGGTGCTTCCTCCAGACTATCGATTCAACCCTATCTTTTCACCAAAAGTCATCGTTGCTTTACAGCAACGTTTAGATCTTCATCAACAAGCTCTCATCCTATTGAATAGAAGAGGTTATGCCCCAATCTATCAGTGTCTACAATGTTTCAGTTCAGTATCTTGTCCTCATTGTGATCGTTTATTGAACGTTCATAAAGAGAGTCGTTTACTCAAATGTCATTCCTGTGATTATCAGACCCCAATGATCCATGTGTGTCCTGTGTGTGGTCATGATGAATTAAGGATGATTGGGATAGGAACCCAAAGGGTAGAAGCAGAACTTAATCGATTGTTTCCTCATGCGAAGACCTTACGTATGGATTCAGATTCTACGACCACCAAGAACGCTCATGAGCGTCTATTAAGTGCTTTTGAGAACCATGAGGCAGATTTCTTATTGGGTACTCAAATGATCGCTAAAGGCTTAGATATCGCTAATGTGACCTTATCTTTGGTGCTGGATATCGATAAGAGTTTATTAAGAACCGATTATCGTAGTGTAGAAGATGCTTTTGACTTAATGGTCCAAGCCGCAGGAAGAAGTGGTAGAGGAAGCCTTCAAGGAGAAGTTATTTTTCAAAGTGGTCTTAAGGATCATTACGCGATAAAGCTCGCCATCGATCATGATTATCCTGCCTTCTTTAAGAAAGAAATGAATTATCGTAAATTAGGTCAAAATCCTCCTTATGCCTATCTTATCTATCTTACCTTGAATCACAAAGATGAAAAGATCGCTCAAAGTGAAGCCTTTGAATTGTTTGAAGCCTTTAAAGAAAAAGCTGTGGATGTCTTAGGTCCTTCTGATCTAGGTAAACTTAAAGACATCTCACGTTTTAGATTGATCCTGAAAGGCAAGGATCTTGATAAGCTAAGAAAAAGCGTATCAGAGATCTGTTTTAGTCGAAGTTTAAAATCAGAGTTTATTGCGGATGTGAATCCAATGGGAGATCTATGAAAAATCCAAGAGCTTTAGCTTTAGATATCTTAGGTGATGTTTATTTGAATGGCCAATTTGCGAATCTGGCTTTAAAACAACGTCTCCAGAATTATTCTGATCAAGATAAGAATCTGACCAGTGCTTTAGTGTATACGACCCTTAGACATCAGATCTCAGCCCGAGCCCAATGGATCGATCTTGTGGAAGTTAAACCTAAAGAGAAAATCGGTTTGATCATCGACTTGGCCATCATCCAACTCTTTTACTTTGATCGTTTACCAGAATACGCCATCGTCGATGAGAGCGTAGAACTGGCCAAAAAGGATCATATGAGTTCTGCGGGTCTTGTCAATGCGGTCCTAAGAAAAGTCATAGAGCGTGGTCAAAAAGAACTCGTAGGTAAAGATGCGATCGAAACTCAAGCATTGAATTTATCTATTCCTTTATGGATCTATAAACTATGGGTCAAACAATATGGGGCGGATGTTGCCTATAAGATGGCTCAATCGATGAATACAGAAGCTCAGCTCTGTGCTCGTATCAATACCTTAAAGGCAGATCCTAAAGAAATCTATGCGGATGAAAGA
>CAIXIN010000106.1 GCA_903919545.1 uncultured bacterium
AAGATCGTCATCAAGAATCTTAACTTTTATTACAATGATAAACTGGTCATCAAGGATTTTAATCTTGAGATCCTACCTAATGAAATATTCGCATTGTTTGGACCTGCCAACAGTGGAACAACTACCTTGTTTAGAGCCATTACTCGTCTATGTGATCTTGATCATGGGGTAAGGGTAGAAGGGGAGATCCTTATTGATGGGAAAAACATAAGAGCAGAAGACATCAGTGTCAATGAGCTAAGACGTAAGATTGGGATGGTTTTTGAAGAACCCATAGCCTTACCTATGTCTATCTTCGATAATATTGCCTATGGTCCTAGACTAAGTGGGATAAAAGACATGAAGATCCTAAAAGAAAAAGTAGAAAGAGCACTTCGTTTAACAGTCTTGTGGGATGAAGTAAAAGATCGCTTGAATTCCTCTGCCTTAAGACTTTCTGGAGGTCAACAGCAACGTTTATGTATAGCACGCATCTTAGCGCTAGGCTCAGAGATCATCCTCTTAGATCGTCCTTGTGCAGCATTAGATCCAATCTCTACATTAAAAATAGAAGAATCCTTAAGAGCTCTAAAATCTGAATATACCATTATCATTATTCCTCATAATGTTCAACAAGCTGCACGTTTATCTGATCGAGCAGGATTCATGTTGATGGGGGATATGATAGAAGCAGGTCCAACAAAAGACCTCTTTACCAATCCTGTTGAACAAAGCACCAGTGATTATATCACGGGTAGATTTGGATAATCATTGACATCTTCCCCCATTAAAGCTAAAGTAAGGTGGAAATAAATCTCCTTTAAGATAGTACCGAGAGACTGGTAAGGAAACTGATCGCAGACTAACCCTGTCTAATCTTTGCGCACAGATCCCAAGTCAATTCGGCTTGGGGATTTTATATAGGAGGACCTATGTTGATCGAAAAAGAAATCGTCGATGAAGAAACAATGAAAAGGGCTTTGACCCGTATTACCTATGAAATCATCGAAAGATGCAAATCGATGGAAGATGTCGTTTTAGTTGGAATCAAAACAAGAGGCATTCCTATCGCTAAGCGTATCGCTGAACGTTTTCGTTTGTTAGAAGGGATAGAAGTTCCTGTAGGGGAACTCGATATCACTTACTATCGCGATGATATCGTAAAAACAGATAAGATCGTTAAACCTCAACTTAAGTTCAGTATTGAGAATAAACAAGTCATCTTAGTCGATGATGTCTTATATACAGGAAGAACCATTAGAGCCGCTATGGATGCGATGATGGATCTAGGACGTCCTTTAAGTATTTCATTGGCTGTCTTGATCGATAGAGGTCATAGAGAATTACCCATTAGAGCTGACTTTATCGGTAAGAACATTCCTACTTCTAAAGAAGAATCAATCAAGGTCCAGATGAAGGAAACTGATGGGATCGATAGAGTTTGTATACAAAAGAAAGAAACGAATGCTTAATAGTGAATATAAATAGTAAGCATCAATAAATCTACATATGGTTAAAAAAAGTCAAATCTACAGTAATGTTGATTTGACTTTCTTTTAAAAGATTAACTAACTATGAATTTTAGTGCCACTAAGACCATCTATGGCAAGTTTAGCATTTTCCAAAGAAGCAATTACGCTTATTCTATGAGGTTGGTTTCTTACAAAATTCACTGCTGCTTGAACTTTTGGGAGCATACTTCCTGGAGCAAAATGACCTTCAGACATAAATTGTTCCGCTTCAGCTACGTTTATCGATATCAAAGATTTCTGATCTGGTTTATTATAATTGATCATTACACGATCAACAGCGGTTAATATAAAGAGATAGTCTGCATCGAGTAATTCAGCTATTTTAGCAGATGCAAAATCCTTATCGATTACTGCAGATACCCCAACTAATGAATTTCCTTTACGGATGACAGGGATTCCGCCCCCCCCAACTGTAATGACGACCACACTATTCTCAACTAGAGTTTTTATGATGTTCTTTTCAACAACATCGATTGGTTTAGGACTAGGAACTACGCGTCGATAACCACGACCAGAATCTTCAATCATGACAAAACCTTTTTCTTTGCTTGCTTCTAACGATTCATCATAGCTGTAGAAATTACCAATAGGTTTAGTTGGATTTGTGAAGGCAGGATCGTGTTCATCAACAATAACTTGAGTAATAATTGTTGCGACTTCTTTTGTGATCTGTCTTTTAGTTAATTCCTCTTTTATAGCATTTTGTAGATGATATCCGATATATCCTTGACTCATTGCTCCACATTCTGGGAAAGGCATTTCAGGAGTAGATATGCTTTTACTAGCGATCTCCATAGCAAGGTTAATCATTCCAACTTGTGGTCCATTTCCATGGGCAATGATCAGTTGATGTCCTGCTTCTATTAAGTCAACTAAAGGTTTAGCGGTATTCTTGACGAGTTCTAACTGTTCTTGAGGATTGTTCCCAAGGGCATTACCTCCTAATGCGATGACGATTTTCATTTTTCTTCCTTTCAAGGTTTTTATATTAAAACGAAGTATAGTATTAAGCCTATTAATAGTGATGCAAAGAGGGTGATAGGTAACAATTTCTTTAGAATCAAACCTTCTTGCCCAATAATCCCAGCAGTTGTGGTTCCCAAGATAATATTGCCTGGTGCTATCGCTGTGCCAATGGCCCCGCCTGTAGTTTGAGCCCCCAATATAACAGCTTGATTTAAACCAAGCAATTTAGCGGTCGTTAACTGAAACTGTCCAAAGAGAATGTTTGAAGCCATATTAGAACTGGTCATAAATGCTCCCAACATTCCAATTAGTGGTGAGATTAGACCGAAGATATCTCCAAGACCGTAAGCAATACCTTGGGCTAAAATCATTGTTTGCCCACTACCACTCATTATTCGTGACATTACTATAAAGCAAGTCACTGCAATAGCAGATGGCACAGTTTTCTTATTTGTTTTTTGAACCAAGGATAATCCATCTTGTAAACTAAGCCATTTTTTAGAGAAGTAATATATAAAGCCAGCTACAGCAGAACTAAATAAGAAGAATCCTGCATTAGTAAATGGGTTGATCGGTGAAAACAAAGAGACGGGAAGATTGATGTATCCATATCCTGTCATAGTCTGAGGAAACGAAAAACCGAATATGAATGAATTTAATAGTGATTTTAAAGGAGAAAACAATAGTATGAGCAAGGTTATAGAAGTTAAAAACATATAGGGGAAAACAGCTTGTAGCATTGTCATATTATGTTGTTTCTCATCAGAAACCTTAGGGTCAAGTTCTGTTAAGACTGTTGTGCTATCACTAGAATTCCATGCTGTAGAATATCGTTTGGTTTTACTTAATCCAATGATGGAGAATAAAGCTACTAATGAAGGTATGAAGGCAGCAAGAGTTGTATTAAATCGAACCATCAACAATTGACCGCCACCCTGTATAATCGAAATGGTTACAATGGCTAACCAACCTTTGCGAACTGTCCGCCATCCACCATAGATCCAAGTAATCGATATCCCAATAATCACATTCCAGAACCAGATGAGTAACGCAGCATAGAAAGCGGTTTGTGCTAATAAAGCTGGTTCAGAAGATAACCCAGTCTGAAGAACTAGGGCATCCCAAGCAACAGCTAAAGTTCCAAATGTCCCTGCCCAAGCATTACCCAACAAAGGAATGACAACAGCTGAGACAGGATTGATTCCTATCCCAATGAGGAGAGGTGCTCCTACTGCGACTGGGACTCCAAATCCAGTAATACCCTGTAGGAAACTAGTAAATACCCAGCCTAAGGCAAGAACTTGTATCAATTGGTTTGGAGAATGTTTTTGAAGACCTCGACGTATTACAACAAAAGCATTGGCGTGTTGGACTACTTCATAAAGTAGTATGGCAGGCCATACTACCAATAAAACAATGAAAGCACTCCAAATGCCTTTTAGTCCTTCAAATAAAATAAGTTCTAAAGGAGCTTTATAGAAAATGTATCCTATCATGACAGCAATCAATAGACCCCAAGGGGCAGACTTCTTCGCGCCCCAATGGAATCCAACCATCATAATTAAAAGAACCAAAATAGGTAATGATGCTAATAACCATGTGAGTAAGTTAAGTGGAATTGACATAGCGTACTCTGTTATCAAATGGATCTAGTAAGATTATCATTAAAAGCTTGAATAGCTTTTATAAAACAACCTAGAGGTGCTTTAACGATTCCTGCTCCAACTTGGCCAATACCTGGGCTCTTATGAGCCATACCGGTATTAATAACGGGCAAAATACCAGTCTCAACTACCTTTAGGGCATCAATTGCTGTAGCGACACCTACGAAATCCATCGTAGGAATGACATAATGTGGACTTAATCCAATACAAATATCTTGCATTTCTCGTGAATAAGCCATTGCTTCACTCACTGAGCTGGCACCAACGAAACGAACAACTGCTGGAGAAGCTCCCATTGCAAATCCACCAATTCCAAAAGTTTCAACTATTGCACTATCGCCTATATCAGGATTTGCGTCTTTCTCCGAATAGCCTGGAAAATACAAACCTTTAGGATTATTTACAGGCGCTTCAAACCACTGATCACCTAGAGCACTAATCTTGATTCCAAAATTAGTGCCATTACGACTCATGGCTGTAACGACTGTAGAATATGGGATATTCTTAGCTGGATCAGTAATGGCTTTTCCACTTGCCATTGCAAGATTAAGGAAAAACTGATCATTACCAGAGATGAATTCGGTGATTCTAAACAGTGCTTCTTTGTTATCGACGACACTAACGAGGTGCTTCATAATTTCTCGTATAAATAGTGAAGTTGCTCCTGCATTGCGTTGATGCATTTCATCACCCATCGCCAAGGCTTTAGCAATCATAACTTTCATAGATATTGGGCCTGATTGAGCGAGCGCTTTTTTTAATGCTGGAGCTAATTCTGTCTCTATCCACTTCAATCGAGCGATAACATCAGGTCCATTGGCACCAAAACGCATAACTTTACCAAGGCCTTCATTTAAAGTGCTATAAGCTACATTTCCAAACGTTGTGTTTTTAACTTCCCATAAAGGCATTGAATAAGTAACCATACCGGTCATTGGGCCAACACATCCTAAGGCGTGATTTGAAACAAATTTGATTTTTCCTAATAGCACCAGTTGAAGTGCTTCGTCTAGATTATTTGCGACTCCTTCATAGACGACAGCTCCAAGGATAGCACCTTGTAGTGGTCCACACATCTGTTCCCAGGCTATTGGTGGACCGGCATGACCCACGGTATATCGATCAATACCAGGAATTACATCTTTTGCATACTTAATGTCAGTTAAAACAGGTTCAGCTTGGTTGAAAATCTCAAAAGCTTTTTGGTTTGCCAATGAAATGCGATCTTGAGATAGTGATGATAGGATTTCAGCCAATTTTACATCTCCGCCTGCAGAAGGGCGCCATTCAAAATGAATGACTTTGGTTTTTTGCTCACTCAAGGTGTCATAAAATGTTTCAAGACCGATGTTGATGACAGATAGAGAAGACTTAAAAAGATTATTTTTAAGTGGCATGATGTTAGTCCAACCTGCGCGCAATTAGATATGAAGCTAATTTCGCAGCTTGTGCATTGGTATCCATAACGATTACACCAGCAGATCTTAATTTACTTTCTTGTTCAATACGATTTTGAGGATCTGAAGGAGTTCCACAGACAGAAGCTATGAATGTTAATGGATGGGTTGCTTGACTCAGTGCTTTATTAATCGCTAAGACTAAAGCACCAGCGGGATCTAAATGACTACCATATCCTAAAACGCAATCCAATAAGATGATGGCTGTCTCTGGGTCTGCTACTTCTTTTAGTATCCTTTCACTTCTTAGTCTAGGATCAATCATTGGGTGTGGCATTCCATCAGTGAAATAATCTTCACCCATATCGATTATGGTGTGCTCATGACTCTTCTCAACATCCTTCAATAAATAGACTGGATCAGAAGAAATATTAGAATAGGAAACAATTTGTTGATGTTTAAGGACCAAGATGGCTTCATAGGCTAAAGTACCACCGGTATATAGTCCTCGTACATATTTACCACTGTTCTCTTTCGGAAGTTGTAAATTAGGTTTCTTTGTCTCATGATTGATTAATTCGGGATCTTGACCGGTTGAAAGGGCAAACAAAGCATTAGCTGCGCTTTCCAATGTCTCGGAAGTATAGACACCTGAACCATCAAAATCACTGGATTCAGCTCCAAGGAAACATGCAACAACAGGCTTCTTAAAGGTCTTAACCAGTTTAATGATACGTTCAAGAACGATTTTTGATGGGGGTTTTGATATCATACCGATAACTTCTGTTTTATCATCAGAATTGAGGGCTTCAAGTGCCATCAACATCATTTTCCCTCCTATAGCTTCTTTAAGATCTCTACCACCTGTTCCTAAGGCTTGAGAGATACCTCCACCTAAGCGATCGATGATAACAGTTACTTCTTGTAATCCTGTGCCTGAAGCCGCTACTAGACCAATGTTTCCGTGTTTAACGACATTGGAAAAACCAAGCGAAACACCATTAATGATGGCCGTCCCACAATCAGGTCCCATCATCAATAATTGATTTTTAACTGCAAAGGTTTTTAACTCATTTTCATCGTCTATGGACACATTATCGCTAAACAATAAAACATTGATGTTGTTACGAAGACATTTCATAACTTCATTTTTTGCGTATCGCCCAGGTATAGAGATTACCGCAAAATTAAGATCAGGTGTTTGTTTAAGAGCCGATTCAAATGATTTGAATGTTTTCTTCTCAGAGCCAGGTGTAGCTTTAGATTTATTTTCGAATTGATCATTCAAGGCTTTAAGAGCTAAATCTATGACTTCTTGAGAAATAGCCTTTATACCGATGATTAAATCATTGCTACTTGCTTTGCTTGCTGTCTCCAAATTTAAGATTCCGGAATTCTTCATTAATTCTTTATTATGATCAGTCCCCATCATAACGGCAGCTTGCTGAATGCCTTCAATCTCATTTAAACGGCTTGAAAACAACATTAAGGTAACTGAATCAAAATATGCATTTGCTTTTACAACATTGTGGATCATTTAGTTAGTTCCTCCCACTTGAAATCCAAAAAACATGCCGACTAAGAAATCTGTTCCTGATGAGTGTCCCATACAGGATATTTGATGCAAAATATCTAATCTATCATTTTCCAAAGGTGCGGAACCATGAAGCATGATGATTAATTCCGAAAATCTACCACAACAAGCATTCTCTAAGTAAGCTCTACTCACTTCTGTTGTTGAAAACTGTGTAACACTAAGGTTTCTAATAAGTTTCTCTCTTATCTCTATTACGGGATCATACTTCGAGAAATATGTTGCTGCCAGAAGACCACATAGGAAATCATCTCCTGAGGGCGTTAATCCCTCTCCAGCTCCATACAATTTCATACAGTTTTCAATATAGTCATTACTTTTAGCGGTAAGAAGCGTTCCCATAACTTTTTTGGCATATATTCCAAATTCAGACGGCCCTGTTTGTAGGGACCCATCAAGAGCAATAAACGCTTTTACTAGATCTCCTTTTCGATTTGATTCTAATAAGAATCTTTTTAGTGTCGAATGCAACAAGGCTATTTCCTTTTCATCATACTTTTTTAAGTGACCTAGATCATGGTCGATGATTTTAGCCCTCTTAGAATAAAAAAGTATTCCTTGTATCTTAATTCCTTCATTGGTAATGTGAACTGATCGAATATCGTTACCGATAAGCAATTGAAACGCTTTGGGGGAGAGATCTAAAACAATACTCATAGGTGTTTTTAAAGCTTCCCTGTGTTGCAAAGTGATCAAAGTTCCCTTAAATAAAAGATTAAGAGAGTTCAAGAATTGAGACTGCACAAAAATAGTTTGTTCATCATCAAACAGGTTAGAAAGGTGTTTTGGATAAGATAAAATATATTCATTCATGGGATCGTTCCTATGCGTTCATCTTCTCATTTCAGTATGTTTAAGACAATGGTCAAGACATATGAAACTTAAGAGCTCTTTTGGTATAAATTAACCAAACATATGTTGATTAATATGAATACTGACTCAAATATAAAAGCAAAGCTCTTTAAATTTCGATTTGTCAGATCTATTATTATCATTACTTGTTTTCTATCAGTATTATTCGTCACCAATGAACAAATCTGAATTATACTTATGTAGAAAGCTAAAAACCTTGATTTCAAACCGATTTATATAGAATATTAAGTAGAAATGGGGGAGTAAATGATGAAAATGAAGGACATCTGGTTATTCATTTTAGGCACAATACACAAACAATTCAAAATCGATTTATGCAAATCAACGGTGTATTTCGATTACAATATCAATATAATTTTGTTAAATCAAACAACAAATCAGAAATGATTAAGATTGAAGGAAAGGAGGTAAAGTTGAATGAAGAGAGTTACTACAGAATCTGTAATCCATGTTATGTCGAAAAATAATGTACCAGCTATTGTTGTAAAAAGTGGTGAAACGATAATTATGGAGACTGCAAAACCTGGCATACCCGATGAAGTATTTACAAAAGATTACTCCGTCGTACCATTTCCCAAACGGGTGCTTACCATTACAGGGCCAGTCTTTGTCGAAGGGTGTGAACCTGGAGATATCCTAAAAGTTGATATTCACGATATCCAATTGGATGTGAATGGCAAAATGTGGATGGGTCAATGGATGGGAATCCTAATGGATGAGGTTGATCATTGCTTCTTAAAAAAAGTAAAGGTTGAGAATGGTCTTGTTTACTTTGACGAAGAAATCTCGTTTCCAATAACTCCGATGATAGGAACAATTGGTCTTGCACCGGCTGGAGATGATATTGCATGCTTGGTCCCTGGTGAGCATGGTTCGAATATGGATGCTCTAAATGCAACCATAGGAAACTCAGTTTACTTACAAGTTCAAGTAGAAGGCGGCCTTCTTGCTGTCGGTGATGTTCATGCGGCAATGGGTTTAGGAGAAGTTTTGGGTACTGGAGTCGAAATAGGAAGTACAGTAACCATAACTTTGACTGTCATTAAAGCGAAGAAGTTGGCTCATCCAATGGTTGAAAGTCCTACTCATTATGAATTTCTTATTTCATGTGTAGACTTAATTGATGGATCAAAAGAAGCTACTAGAACAGCTATCGCCTTTGTAAGAGAGAAGAATAATTGCTCATTTGATGAAGCTTATGCTCTTATTGGTCAAACTGCCAACTTGAAAATTATGCAAGTTGTTAATCCGGTTTATACAATATCAATAGAGATTCCTAAGCGAGTTCTAAAGTCTTAAGAGAAATGTTGTTTGATAACACCTAAAAGGAGGAAATTATGGGATTTATTACAGGACCATGGTCAGGTATTGCTAATGTTGCGCTGACGCTGGCGTTTGGATTGATTTTGATTATTGTTGCTGCTGTATGGGCTGATCGCTTCGGAAAAGGCTATGCCCCAGTAATTATGGTTGGTTTAATGGCAGGTCTTCAAATGTTGGTGTCAGTGACATCAGCAAAGAATGTAGGCTTGACATTCGGTGGACAAACATTCTTCATCATAGCTGGTTCCTTGATGTATCCAATCCTAGCTTGTGGAGAAGATTATATCAATGAATTCTATGGAAAAGATGTTGCTAAATCGTCAGTTTTAGCACAATTAATTATTAGAGTACTATCTACTCTGTTCCTAGTTTGGATTATATTCTTGCCTTCCCCACCAAACGGTGAAGTAAATTATACAATGTTTGCTACTTTGATGGGTATCGTACCGAGAGTTGCTGCTTCAAGTATCATCGCTACATATATTGGTGGAATCTTGAACGTTAACATTTTCGCTAAAATCAAAAAGCAAACCGGTGGAAAGAAACTCTGGCTTAGAACCTTCGTTTCGACAGTTGTTGGCTTAACAACAAACGCCATCTTGTTCACATTCTTAGCATTTGTTGGTTTAAGAAGTGTTGATCAAATGCTTCAAATGATTTTCATTTCAGTATCCGTTCGTTTGTTTACTGGATTCATTGAATTAGGATTCTTGTACTTCATGAAATATCTACAACATGCAGGCTTAATCTTAAAGAATCCAAAAGACTTAGTTATTAGCTCCAAGTCTGAAGCTTAAACATCTGCCTGGTTTAGCCAGTCAATAGAACAAGTTAGGCAGTACACAGTTTCGATTGTATACTGCCTTTTGTTTGAACATCAAGATCTATAAGATTAGGCAATTTAACTAAAAAAATTGATACTCTTTTGGAGTTTGCATCCAATGACATCATGGTATCTAAATGTCATACTGTATTTGAAATCAAGCAAGAATACTAAAGCGTTTGGCTTAGTGGAAATTATTGCATGTTGAAAGAGGACAATAATCATGAATCTATTTGATTTACCATTAAAGGTAGTTAATATTGGACTTGAGAGTTTCTATGAATCTCTGCAAGATCAAGATGTAATATGTGCCCATGTTGTTTGGAAACCTATTGCAGGTGGGGACTTAAGATTAGCAGCAATTCTAGATGTTTTAAACCAGTAATTCGGAGGTCCTATGAAAGAAATCATTCAACTTGCAAACCAAAAAGCAGTTACAAAACTTAAGAATGCTCAACCATTTTGGGTTGACGTAACAACGGCACACGAAGGGATTGGATTAGATAAACATACACTTTTACATTCTGGTTCTCCAATAACTTGGGAAAGAATGTGTGGGCCTATGAAAGGTGCAGTTATTGCTGCATTGAAATATGAAGATTTAGCCACTACAGATGAAGAAGCTTTAAAGCTTGCATCATCAGGGAAAATAAAATTCGAACCTTGTCATCATTATGGTTGTGTAGGACCAATGACGGGTATCATTTCTTATTCTATGCCTTTAATTGTTGTGCTGAACCAAGAAAATGGTAATAAAGCATACTCAACTTTCAATGAAGGCGCTGGGGATGTTTTACGTTTTGGAGCATACGGAAAAAATACTATAAAACGCTTAAAATGGATAGAAACAGTTTTAGCTCCAGCGATGAAAATGGTGGCATATCACTCACAAGGAATTAATCTGAAAGTAGTAATTGCCCAAGCATTGAACATGGGCGATGAGCTTCATATGCGAAATGGTGCATCTAGTACTATTTTTATTAAAACGATCCTCAACCATCTTGTTGAAACTTGTCATGATCATCAGTCATTGGTAGATATTATTCACTTTTTAACGACGAACAATGATCAATTCTTTTTGAATTTTGCAATGGCTGCAAGCAAATCATCAGCTGATGCAGCTCATAATATCGAACATAGCACTATGGTAACAGCCATCGCTAGAAATGGTGTTGATATTGGAATACGTGTTAGTAGCTTAGGTAATCAATGGTTTACAGCACCCGCAGCTGAAGTAGAAGGATTATACTTCTCTGGCTATGGGCCAAAAGATGCAAATAAAGATATTGGCGACAGTGCCATAATGGAAACCGGTGGTGTTGGTGGATTTGCGATGGCAGCCGGTGCAGCTATCGTAAGATTTCTGGGTGCAGGAACGTATCAAGATGCATTAAATCACACAAGAGATATGTATGAAATCTGTATTTCTGAAAGTGAATCCTATACAATCCCAAATCTAGATTTTAGAGGGACACCTACAGGTATTGATATTCTAAAAGTTGTTGAAACTGGGATCCTACCTGTCATCAACACCGCGATCGCAAGCAAGGAAGCGGGTGTTGGTATGATAGGAGCAGGGATTTCAAGAGCGCCTATGGCTTTGTTTTCCCAGGCACTTTATGCTTATGCAGATAAATATAAAATAATGAAATCGTAATGGGAGGAAAAAATTATGATGGATGTAAATGTTTACAGATTACCTATGGCAGGACCGAGTGATGTTTCAGAATTAGCTAAATTAATTGAGAATAATGAGATTAACCCAAATGATATTTGTGCGATCATTGCTCAAACTGAAGGGGATGGATATGCCAGAGGTTACTGTGCACAGAGTTTTGAGTTGATGCTGTCTGAGAAAACTGGATTAAGTAGATTAGAAATTTCTGAGAAAATCCCAATGTTGATGATTGGATTGACAGGAGGGCTTATGAGTCCTCACTATACTGTTTTTACTAGAAAAAATATTGACGGATCTGCTTCCTCTGAAAAACGATTGTCCTTAGGGATTAAAGTTACTCGCGTGCTTCTTCCTGAAGAATATGGTACTAAAACACAAGTGCATTTAGTAGCTCAAGCCGTTAGAGATGCAATGACTGAAGCCGGTATTGAGAAAATTGAGGATGTTCATTGTGTAGAAGTTAAATGTCCGAATTTAACATTTGACAGACTCAATGATGCGATCAGTCGTGGAAAGAAATGCGTAAGTACAAACTTTGCAGAAGCTGGATCTAAATCAAAAGGCGCTGCTGCTTTAGGCGTTGCTTTAGCATTGGGTGAAATAAAAGATAGTGATGTTACTGATGAAGCAATATGTTCAGACTTCAGTTTGTTTTCAAATGTTGCTTCTACATCAGCAGGTAATGAACAAGTTGCATGTAAAGTTATTTTGATGGGAAACTCGAACCAATCAGTCAGTCAGTACATCATTGGTAGTGGAGTAATGAAAGATACACTAGATTTAGAAGGTGCATTTACAGCCTTTAGAAAAGCTGGTTTAGTTTTCGATCAAAGTATTCCACAAAGTCAGCGTAATAAAATAGCTACTGTTTTTATTAATGCTGGTGCAGACGCTAAAGGAACCATACGTGGTCGTCGTACTACTATGAAATCTGATTATCTATCTTCCTATCAAGGAATATTTGCGAAGGCTGTAATTAACGCGATTGTTGGTGCTTTAATAGGCGATACCATGATTTTAGCCTCAGCTGGATATGAACATCAAGGCCCCTTAGGCGCTAATCTAGTTGCCGTGATTGCTAAAGCAACATCTTAATATGTTAGATTTACTAATAAAAGAAGCTAAGCTTAATGGTCGATTAACGGACATCGGCATCACGGATGGTCATATTTCATGTGTTTTAGAGAATATTGAAGAAGCAGCATTATCGGTTATCAATGCCAAAGGTCGTATTGTAGTTCCTGGATTTATTGACTGTCATATGCATTTAGATAAAGTGTTACTTAATGAGGAATCGGTCTATGTAGATGGTACTGGAGTTGAAAAAGGGGCGCTAACATTTGAAAGAAAAAAAATGTTTACCGTCGAAAATATAACTGAACGAGCAGAGTTGATTATAAAAAGAGCAATTAGTGCAGGTACTCTTGCGATCAGAACAAATGTTGATGTTGATGCTAGTGTAGGATTAAAAGGTATTGAGGCATTGATTCAATTGAGAGAGAAATATAGAGGGATTATCACTCTACAAGTTGTAGCCTTTGCTCAAGAGGGTGTCTTTTTTGATCATGAAACTCAGGTTTTACTTGGACAAGCAATCCAAATGGGAGCAGATATGATTGGTGGTCATAGTACTGCCAAGGGTGAAGGTGAGAAGCATATAGACTTCATTTTAAACTTAGCTCAGAAATATAATATTGAAGCAGATTTCCATATTGATGAATCTGGTAATCGAAATCATTACCTTTTGCCTTATTTGGCTAAAAGAATGAATGAGCTAGGTCTAGTAGGTAGGGTAAATGCTATACATTGTTGTACATTGAGTTCACTTAATCAAGATGAACTTGAAGAGGCTCTGTCATTGATTGAAACGAGTCAACTTAAAATAACGGTTGCACCAACTGCTATTTCAACTAGAAATCTTGCTCCTGTTAAAAGGCTGATTGAGAAGAATATAACAGTTGGATTAGGTTCTGATAATATACGAGATTTCTTCAATCCTTTAGGGAGTGGAGATATAAAACAAGCAGCTTTACTATTATCCTATGTTCAAAGATTTTTTAGTGAAGATGAGGTCAATCAAGTTTGGTCTATGGTGACCGATTCGGGTGCAAGTTTACTTGGATTACCGAATTTTAAAATAGAAAAAAACAATGTCGCCAATCTGACAATACTTGATGCCTATTCACCTAAAGAGGTGATTGCCTATACAAGCCCAGCAGTTGTGATTATACGATCAGGGAAGCTTATTCAAGATACCTTAAGACACTTTATTATTTAATAAGTATATAATAGGTAGTGTAAAACAAAGTAAGGAACAAAACTCTTGATTTCATTTACAATCAAAGAACTTATCAATAAAGAAAATCTACACGGACTAAAGATCGTTGCAGGTAGTTTAAAAGCGGAAAATGTAATATCCAATGTCAATACTATGGATAACCCAGATGCTTTTGATTGGTTCACTACGGGGGATTTTGTCCTTACTACAGGGTTTATATTCAAAGATGATCCGGAACTACAGGTTAAAATAATACGAGAACTAGCGGATATAAATTGTTCGGGTATTGGAATTAAACCTAAACGTTTTCTTGGGAAAATTCCTCAATGTATGATAGAAGAAGCTAATCGAGTCAATCTCCCAATTGTTGAGATCCCTTTTCAGTATTCTCTATCTTTTATCTCAAGTAGCATTAATAATGAGATTCATAGACGAGAAGACTCAGCACTAAAAAAACTATTCTCAATTCACGAAGCATTAACAAAATGCACGCTTGAAGGTGGTGGCTTGGATGAGCTTGTCAAAGTTATTTCAAAATTAGTAGGCAATCCAGTTTTGATTGTTGACAGCAAGTGGCGTTTATTAACATATGCTGAACATAATGATAACTTGATAAAGGTATCGGATTACCTAGAACTTAATAGAAAAGAAAAAGTTTTTCCTATAGAGTTTATGCAGGATATGCCTGATAATATTCAGGATTTCAAGAAATCAGTTAAACGAAGATACCCAAATAACAAAGGTGAAGTAGTCTGTAGAGTATTACCCTTTCAAGCGGATAAAGCTTCATACGGATTTCTAATTGTGTGGGAGACTGTTAATAAAATGACAAGTGTTGAATATATGGCACTTGAAGCAGCGGCAACAAATGTTGCACTTGAAAGACTGAAAACTCGGCAGATAGAAGAAGCAAGACACTTACTTCAGCAAGACTTCTTTGATGATCTTTTAGAAGGCAAGATTGAGTCAGTTCACGCGGCGAATTACCTTGCTGAGTTTCATAATCTTGATCCTCGAAAGAAGTATATCTGTATGATATCAAAGATTGAAAATGAATTTGAAACTATGAATCTTGATTTATTGTTGGCGAGAACTAAGTTTAATAAACATAAAGAAGAGTTGATGAATGTCATTGATCATGTGGCTTATCTTAATAATCAAAGTTTGTTATCAATACATCGCGGTAATTTTATCATTAGTTTTGTCAAGGTGAAAGAAAACAATGCTTTCTATAATTCTAGTCTTTACCTAAAAGAATTCGTTAATGATGTTTATGATGCCCTCATCAAATATAACGAAAAAATAAAGGTAAGAATTGGAGTAGGAAAAGCTTGTCCTGAGTTTCTGGAAATGAAAAAGAGTTACACTCAGGCTCAAGAAGCGATTAGAATATCAGTACAGATTAATCAAGAAACTTCGATATCCTTCTATGAAGAATTATTGATTTATCATTTATTTGATTCGGTAAATTCAAAAGACTCACTTGAAGAGTTATATGAATCTTCCTTAGGAAGACTCATCGATTATGATCGTCAAAACAACTCAAATTTAGTTGAAACATTAGCCCAATATTTTAAGTCTGGTGGAAACATAAGTGAGGCTGCGAAAAACATGTTTCTTCACAGAAACACATTTATATACCGCTTTGAGAAGATAAAGCAGATTCTTAACTCTGAGTTGAAAAATCCTGATGAAGTCTTCAAGATCCAAATTGGATTGTTAATTATGAAGATTATTGATAATCCAAAACAATAGAACTTAGATCCAATGAGGATATTGTTGATTCTTTGCTTGAGAAATCTAAAAAAACCTTGTTTATTCCACTCATCGTGGGTAGACAAGTTTTTTTTGAGCGTGTATGATGGTCATAGGTTATATCTAGCACAAGAGAAGTGCGGAAAAGGGATAAAATGACAGACGATAAAGTAAGTATGTTTCTTGCCACAAACGGGAAGTTCTTTCCTTCAAATCAACTATTGAACATCAAGGATAAGTTGAGCCAAGCCGATGAATCTAGGTTGATGATTGTTATGGCTTCAGATTATAAGGATCCAATGACCTTGTTGATTATTTCAATTTTCTTGGGTTATTTAGGTATTGACCGCTTTATGTTAGGGGATGTTGGAATGGGTGTTTTGAAACTGTTGACAGGTGGACTTTGTGGAGTATTAACCATCATCGACTGGATCACCATTCAAGACAAGTGTAAGGAAAAGAATCTTCAAACTTTAATGTTGGTACTATAGTTTAACCAATGATCAAAACGAAGATCAATCTAAAACAGATCCTAAAAAAGGAAGAGCTTCTTTATGGTCTTCTACTTTTAGTTTCGATCTATGTGTTTGATTATCATTGTATCTTCAAAGCGATATTCAATATCGCTTGTCCAGGTTGTGGAATGACCAGAGCTTTTCAAGAGTTGCTTAGGTTCGATATCATTGGAGCACTAAGCTACAATCTCTTAGCGATACCCCTCATACTATATTTCATTGGAATCTTTACTGCACGTATCATTGATGCGTTTAAAGGGACATCTTATGCGCTGGTATGGGAGAAACCTCAGTTATCAACTACTCAGATATCGATCTTAGTGTTGGTACTCTTAAGTAGCTGGTTCTTAAATATCATTAGAGGTCTCTGAAATACAGAGATCTTTTCTTACGTATAAACATGATTAGAACTTAAGCTTTCTTTCGTTTTAAAGTGAAATGGGCTACAATAAAGAGGATGAAAGAGCTTAAAAGGAAGACCTTATGAACATTCAAAATGAATCTTTATCGTTTACAGTAAGCCTCAATGCGGCTGAGATGATGTCTTTGATCGATAAGAAAAGTGGAAAAGAAGTCTTATGGAATGGAGATCCTACTTATTGGGCAGGGCGTAATCCCATTCTGTTTCCTATCGTAGGATCAACCTTCGATAAAAAGATCCATATCAAAGATTCTATATATGAGATGGGCAATCATGGTTTCGCACGCAACAGTGTTTTTTCGTTGATCAAGCACACAACTGATCAGATCGTTTTGCGTCTACAAGAAAGTGAGATCACCTTAGCTCAGTATCCTTTTAAGTTTACTTTAGAAGTCAGCTATACCTTAAAAGGATCTTCAGTGCTCATCGATTATCGCATTATCAATAACGATAAAGAAATCATGCCTTTCTCTTTTGGTCTTCATCCTGCTTTCGCATTGGATGATCCTCAAGAAGCACAGATAGAGTTTCCAATAAACGAAGACTATCCTCAACTTATAGATCAACACAAAGCCAATATGAACGATGAATTCTTCTCTGTGATCCCAACCTTTCTTACAGAGAACTTAAGATCACCTTATGTAGAGCTTCATAGAAAAGATCTAAAGATACAAGTAAGCTGTGAAGGCTATCGATGGGTAGCCTTTTGGAAGAAAGCTAAAGCAGCTTTCTTATGTATAGAGCCTTGGCATGGCCATGGGGATTTTAAAGAAACTACAACTGATTTTTATAAACGAGAAGGCACCATCCTCCTAGATCCACAAGACACCTATTCAACTTCCTATTCTATCTCTATCCTCTAAAGAAAACTTCGGTTTTCTTTTGTTTGATTGGTGTAAGAACTTTATAATAGAACTGTGAGAAACCCATGAGACTCTTTATCGCCATCACCTTAAGTGAAACCATAAAACTAGCTCTTCAAGATCTTCAAACACCATTTCGTTTAAGAAGACAAAGAGGAAACTTTACTTCGTTTAATAATCTTCATTTGACCTTGGTGTTTATAGGAGAATGTTCGATCCAAGAGACAGAGTTTATTGAATCCATTTTAGAAGAAGTTAAAGGTCTTCCGTTTGAATTGACCTTAGGGGAATTGGGTAATTTTAGTAAAAGAGATGGGGAGATCTGGTGGGTAGGTGTAAAGCCAAATCCTCATCTAAATAAACTTCAAGCCAGTATCTCTAGAGCTTTAAGAGAAAACGAGATCTCTTTTGAGGATAAGAAGTATGTGCCTCATTTGACTTTGGTGAGAAATTTTAAAGCATCAACTCAAGAGACTCTTCTTTTATCTCAGTCTGAACCATTATCTTTCAAAGTGAATTCATTTTCTTTGATGAAGAGTGAGCGGTTCCACGATGAATTACAGTATACTGAAATCGCAGCGTTTAACTTAAACCCTGATGAAAAGGTCCTATGAAAATAAAAACGAACCCAGAACTAGAAAGATTCTTCTCACGATGTAAAAATAATCTTACTCAAGAGATGAAGAATGACTTCCTAGGTCTACAAGTAAATCC
>CAIXIN010000107.1 GCA_903919545.1 uncultured bacterium
TGAATAATATAATACCCAAGGTTCCTGAACATAGACCCAAAGTACTTATTTTAAATGAATATCTAAAATCGATCAAAGTACTTAAAGTACAGATGAGAAATAAGATAAAACCTACACTAAAGATAAGGCTCATGAAGTCAAGCTCCTAGAACTGATCTGGTCGATGTATTTGGATTTGACTGCGTTGTATTGTGATCTTGAGATGGGGATCAAACGATTGCTTGGAAGCAATAATGAACGATTCTGTAAGGCAATCACTTCAGAAAGATTGACGATGAATGAATGATGGACTTTCATGAAGCACTCATCGATGGAAAGCTGTTGGGCAACTTCTTTTAAGGTCGCATAAGTACTGATGATGGATTGATCTTTTAAATGGAAATAGAGAAGATGCTTATCAACTTCTACATAGAGAATCGAAGAGAAAGGTAGATTGATGATGGAGTCATGATCTTTGATTGATAGTTTCTTTTGTTGATTTTTCTCATTAAGATATACGATCTCATTGAGGGCTTTAAAGAGAGGGGCCTCTAAGACAGGTTTCATAAGATAATGATAGGCTTTGACCTCATAAGCATCTATAGCGAATTCAGGAGATATGGTTGTATAGATGATCTTGACAAGGGTATCCGTTTTACGTATTTCTCGTCCTACTTCTATCCCATTAAAAAAGGGCATGACCATGTCCAATAAGATGATGTCGAAAATAGGATTCATCGCAAAATAACGTAGAAAATCATCGGGATTAGAAAAAGTTAAGATCTCTACATTGAGAGATGGATAAAGCTCTGCATACTTATCAAGATGCATCTTGAGATGGGTCAAATCTGTGTGATTATCATCAACCAATGCAATTCTCATACCCCTCCATCTCCCCCAATTTATCAACTGACTCAATAAACTGATTATATGTTATTTATGCTTTATTTTCTACCATATATGCTAAAATGATTCATTTTTTACACATTTTCAATCTTTAACCGATGTATAAGTAGACTTTAAACAAGATCGTTTTAGTAGATGATGTGAATATGAAAATACAGACCAGGATTAATAGATCAAGAGGGTGGTTTAGCAGACAAATTAATGATAAATGTAAGCATTAATCTAATAATTTCACAAAGTGCTTTTTATGATGTAATTTATGCTCAATTATCTACAATTTATGCTAAAAAAATGTTTAAGTTAGGCATATTTAATATAATTAACCCAAAGGAGATAATCTTTATGAAATCTTTATTAAAATTATCATTTAGAAGCATTCTAGGTTTAGTATTGTTGATTTCTGTGGTTACCAATGTGTTTGCTTCAGCACCAGTAGGTCCATCAAGTTCTAGCACTCTAGTTAGTTCATTTACAACTTCTGGTTACTACAGTCAAATCGATGTATCTGCAATTACACTCAAGTTTGATACAACAGATGTAACATCATTAACACCTGATCAAGCTTATGTTTTAGGGTTTAATGTATCGAATGCTGATGGACTCAAAGGCATGTCTTTCAAAGTCGTTATTTATAATGATCCAAACAATAATGTAGATCCTGCAAACATCGATGGTTCTACAACCACTGGAGATGCATTTGTATTCGTATGGGATCAAGCAGATGTTGCAGCACCTGATGCTAATTTTGATCCAGCAATCGTCTACACAGATGGTGCTAACAGTGAAAACGCACCTTGGCTCTTGTATACAAGTTCCTGCAATACACGTGATTTCCGCAACGATACTTATCCAACATCTTATGATTTCGCCATGGCTTTTGGATTAGCTAGAAATGCGATCTCAGGCGACGGTTGGAAGATCATGGTCTATGTCAGTAATGGTACAAGCACATCGACCGATAGCGTTTCTTTCGGATCATCACTGGCAGTTCAATGGTATGGTCAAGTTTCGATCTTAGAACAAGAAATTGAAGGTGTTCCAA
>CAIXIN010000108.1 GCA_903919545.1 uncultured bacterium
AGAAGATACCTTTACAGAAATCCCAGCTGAAATGAAAGACAGTGTCGAAGAATATCGCGCTAAACTCGTTGAAATGGTTGCGGATTACGATGAAGACATCATGATGAAATTCTTGGAAGGCGAAGAACTCAGCGTCGCTGAAATCAAAGCCGCCATTCGAAAAGCTGTCATCACTGGAGAATTCTTCCCAGTCTTGTGTGGCGCTGCTTATAAAAACAAAGGCGTAACTGCCATGTTGGATGCAGTCATCGATTACTTACCTTCTCCTTTGGATGTTCCTGCAATCATGGGCATCAAAGAAGACGGTACCCCTGATGTTCGTCACGCTGATGATAAAGAACCGTTTGCTGCTTTGGCTTTCAAAGTCATGACAGACCCCTTTATTGGAAGATTGACCTATTTCAGAGTCTATTCAGGCCAGATCAATTCTGGATCCTATGTCTTCAATTCAACAAAGAACAACCGTGAACGTTTCTCCAGATTGGTTCAAATGCATGCCAATCATAGAAATGAAATCACTGAAGTTTACTCTGGCGATATCGCCGCAGCCGTTGGATTAAAAGATACCACCACAGGCGATACGCTCTGTGATGAAAAGAACTTCATTATCTTAGAAAAGATGATCTTCCCAGAACCTGTTATCAACATCGCCATTGAACCTAAAACCAAAGGCGAACTCGATAAGATGGGCATAGCTCTACAAAAGCTCGCTGAAGAAGATCCAACCTTTAGAACCTATACAGATCCTGAAACGGGTCAAACCATTATTGCGGGTATGGGCGAACTTCACTTAGACATCATCGTGGATCGTATGAAACGCGAATTCAAAGTTGAAGCCAACGTCGGTGCTCCTCAAGTCGCTTACCGTGAAACCATTCGTGGAACTGCGGAATGCGAAGGCCGCTTCATCCGTCAATCCGGAGGACGTGGTCAATATGGTCATGTTTGGATCAAATTTGAACCTAACGAAGTCGGTAAAGGATTTACCTTCGTCGATGCAATCGTTGGGGGAAGCATTCCTAAAGAATACATCAAACCATCTATGGAAGGGATCATCGCATCCTTGCCTAATGGAATGATCGCCGGATACCCAGTCATCGACATCAAGGCTACCCTATTTGATGGGTCCTACCATGATGTAGATTCCTCGGAAATGGCGTATAAGATTGCTGCTTCTATGGCTTTGAAAGAAGCCGGACGGAAATGTAATCCGGTCATCCTAGAACCGATCATGTCTATCGAAGTTACAGCGCCTTCTGAATATTTAGGCTCTGTCATGGGTGATGTCAGTTCGCGTCGTGGACAGATCAAGGACCAAGTCGAACGCGGTAACGCAACGATCGTCCAAGCTGAAATCCCGCTTTCTGAAATGTTTGGTTATGCGACAGATCTACGTTCCTTTACACAAGGACGTGGTTCTTATTCGATGCAATTTGACCACTATTCAGAAGTGCCTAAATCCATTGCTGAAAAAATCGTTAAAAAGAACGCTGAAGAAAAGTAATGGCTTGATTTTGGGACTTGTTTAGAATAGAATAGAAGTGCTTACTAACAACACCATATTAGGAGGAGAACAACTTATGGCAAAAGAAAAATTTGACAGATCCAAGCCGCACGTATATATTGGAACAATTGGTCACGTTGACCACGGAAAAACTACGCTTACTGCTGCGATCACCCGCTACCTAGCCAAGAAGGGTATGGCTAAGGAAATGCGTTACGACCAAATCGATGGCGCACCTGAAGAAAAAGCTCGTGGAATTACAATCAACACCGCTCACGTCGAATATTCGACTGTAGCACGTCACTATGCACATGTTGACTGCCCAGGACACGCAGATTACATTAAAAACATGATTACTGGAGCTGCTCAGATGGACGGCGCGATCTTGGTCGTTGCTGCTACTGACGGACCTATGCCTCAGACAAGAGAACACATCTTGTTGGCTCACCAAGTTGGTGTTCCACACATCGTTGTCTTCTTGAACAAATGCGACATGGTCGATGACGAAGAACTCATTGACTTAGTCGAAATGGAAGTTCGTGAACTATTAAGCAAAAACGGCTTCGACGGAGATAACGCTCCTGTCGTACGCGGTTCTGCATTAAAAGGCGGCGAAGGCGATCCTAAGTGGGAACCTGCTCTGCAAGAATTGATGGACGCTGTTGACAGCTACATCCCGAATCCTTCCCGTGAAACAGACAAGCCTTTCATGATGGCGGTTGAAGACGTATTCACCATTACTGGTCGTGGCACTGTTGCTACTGGTCGTGTTGAACGTGGACAAATCAAAGTCGGCGAAGAAGTCGAAATCATTGGTATCAAAGATACTCGTAAATCCGTTGTTACCGGTTTGGAAATGTTCCGTAAATCGTTGGATTCTGCCTTGGCTGGCGATAACTGTGGAGCTTTGCTTCGTGGCGTCAACCGTGAAGAAATCGAACGTGGCCAAGTTTTGGCTAAACCAGGTTCAGTTAAACCACATACGACCTTTACTTGCCAAGTTTACGTTTTGAGTAAAGAAGAAGGCGGTCGTCATACACCGTTCGTTGCGAACTATCGTCCGCAATTCTACTTCCGTACTACCGACGTAACCGGTGTCATTAAACTGCCAGCTGGCGTTGAAATGGTTATGCCGGGCGACAACGTTCAAATGGAAGTCGAATTGATTTCCCCGATCGCTGTTGAACAAGGTACTACCTTCTCCATTCGTGAAGGTGGCCGTACAGTTGGTGCTGGTAACGTTACTACCATCATCAAATAATCTTACAAACAAACATCAAAACAACTCACTAGTGAGTTGTTTTTTTTAATACCTAACAACTAAATACAATTTAGACATTTAAGCAATCCTAATCATAATGAATATTACACTTGATTTTGACTTCTGTTATAATGTTTAAAGGTAACTATGGCAACCATTATCGATGTCGCTAAAAAAGCCGGTGTTGGGATTGCGACTGTCTCAAGAGTCATCAATCATTCCGGATATGTTAAAAAAGAAACTAGAGAAAAAGTAGAAGAAGTCATCAAAGAGATCGGTTTTGTCTCTAATGAGATCGCTAAAAGTATGACCCTTCAAAAAAACAATATAGTGGCTTTTTTGTTGCCTAATAGTACACATTTGTTTTTTGGTGAACTCTTAAATAGTGTAGAAAAAGAACTATACAATAAAGGCTTTATGTTGATGATGTGTAATTCTAGCGAAAGAATCGAAAAAGAGATTGTTTATATAGAGATGCTGAAAAAGAGCCGTGTTGATGGTTTAATCATGTTGACCAATAACAATATAGAACCTTATCTAATGAAGGAGTTTCCTATTGTATCCTTCGATCGACGTTTTGATAATGTACCTTTTGTGGCGAGTGATAATTATATGGGAGGCGTCTTGGCAGCTCAATATCTATTGAAAAAAGGATGTAAACATTTTATGTTTATTGGAGATGATGCCCAAGGGGAACATACCAACGTAAATACTGAAGTTAGTAATCGAAGAAAAGGGTTTATTGATGAACTTAAACGACATGGGGTAAGTGGAATCGTCAACATAGAATATCCATTAGGAGACTACAATTATATTCCAGAATCTGTTTATGACACGGTCATTGAACATCAAGAAGTAGATGCTGTGTTCGCAAACAATGATAATATTGCGGCAGAAGTTGTAAAGAGATTAGAAATGCACGGTAGAAGAGTACCTGAAGATGTTAAGGTTATTGGCTTTGATGGAGGGAGAGGGGGTTATCAGCTAAACAAGACCATTACCTCTATATCTCAAGATCCTGATGCTATTGCGATCGCTATTGTTGAGATCTTAGTTGCTCGTTTACATGGCAATAATGTAGATAGTCGTATTATACCGGTCACTTTATCGATCGGAGACACGGCTTAGAGAAGTCGTGTTTTTTATTTACCCAAAATAGTTATTGACAGCGCTTACAAACAATGCAATACTAAGGATAGTACTAATAAAGAATAGATTTTATAAAAGGCTCGCTTATGGGCTTAAAATATTATAAGAGTATGGAAACCTTTCCATACTGAAGAAAGGAAGATTATGAACATTGGATTACGAAAAATAAATTTTGGGGTAATCTCAGTAGTAATGTTTATTATTTCACCGTTTATCGCGCTTATCGCTTTGATTGCTAAACTGTTTAAAGTAGATATCCATAATCTAGATCCTCTAAAGAAGAGAGGCCCCTATTCCAGTTATTTGGTTTCCAAGTGGTTAGGTAATTCAGGATCAGCTCAACATAATCGAACCTTCTCGATTTTCTTGATGCCTTCCTTAGCAACCTTTAGTTTGTTTGTAATCTATACCTTCATTAATGGTGTTTACTTATCGATGACCAATTGGAATGGATTGAATACTGGTCATGAATTATTTGTAGGGCTATCAAATTACGTTTCTATGTTTAATGATTATGGGTTTGTTTACTCATTGTATAAAACAATCTTATATTCTCTTCTAAATATCTTTGCGATCAACATCGTCGCGTTTTTCTTGGCTATGTTAGTTACACAAAATCTAAAACTCAAGAATTTATATAGAGCAGGTTTCTTTCTACCCAATCTTATTGGTGGTTTGGTATTAGGTTATATTTGGCAATTTATATTTAATCGGGCAGTGACTTCGCTTGGGGGATCCTTCGCGACAAGTCTACTGGTTAGTGGTGATACTGCATTGTTGGGTTTGATCATCGTCGTTACTTGGCAATATGCCGGTTACATTATGATGATCTATATTGCGGCATTACAGAATGTGCCTCAAGATCTTATTGAAGCCAGTAAAATCGATGGTGCAAATGCATATCAACGCTTACGTACGATCATTATGCCTTTAGTTGCTCAAGCATTTACAGTATCCATGTTCCTAACCTTGGTTACTTCATTTAAACAATATGATACTGTAATGAGTTTAACCAATGGTGGACCAGGTACTTTATTACCGCAATGGATCGCAAGCTTATTTGGATTATCAGCCTTACCAGCTGTATCATCGAATAACCTTATAGCTTTAAACATCTATCAAGAAGCTTTCTCTAGATATCAACTAGGTGTAGGTCAAGCTAAGGCCATTGTATTCTTTATCTTCCTGTTGTCTGTTTCTCTTTTACAAGTCTATTACAACAAGCGAAAAGAGGTTGAACTATAATGAAAAAATCATGGCTCAGAAAAACCTTTACCCCTCTATTATTACTTGAAATCTTAGGCTTTACCTTAATGCTTATCTTCTTCGTACCTTTGGTCTTAGTAATCATCAATGCCTCTAAAGATGCGGCTGAAATCATTAGGACCCCATTAAGTCTACCTACCGATTGGTCAAACTTGATCAAGAATATTACCGAGATCATGACCAGAGATAATATTGATTACTTATCAGCTTTCGTTAATTCATTTGTGATCACCATCGTAAGTCTTATATTAATCGGTGTGCTAAGCGCTATGGCTGCTTGGATGTTGGTGAGAACGAAAACAAAGTATTCTTTCGTTATATTTATGTTCTTTCTTGCTGGGATGGTCATTCCATTTCAGGTAGTTATGTTGCCTCTTGTTCGCTTACTAGAAAACTTAAGAGGTTTAACGGGTATTCCATTCAAAGATACTTATCATGGAGTCATTCTCGCTTATATCGGATTTGGAACACCACTAAGTGTATTTATGTTTCATGGATTTATTAAATCGATCCCAATCGATATTGAAGAAGCAGCCATCATCGATGGCTGTACAAAGCCTCAAGTTTTCTTCAAGATAGTTCTCCCAATCTTAAAACCTGTCTTCGTTACGATGTTGGTTCTTAATGGAATGTGGATATGGAATGATTATCTATTGCCGGTATTGGTTATTGGTTTAGGAGGAGATGTGAAGACCTTGCCTTTGTCTGTTGCGAGTTTAGCTGGATTCTATGATAAAGAATGGGCTCTCATTTTAACCAGTGTATTAATGGCTGCCTTGCCTGTTCTTATCCTCTTCTTGTTTGCTCAGAAGCACATTATCAAAGGTATGACTTCTGGTGCCATTAAGTAAACATGATCAAGTTGGTGATCTTCGATATGGATGGGGTTTTGACTTCTACCACAGATGAACATTTCAATGCTTGGGCTCAGCTCTTTCTAAAGTATTATCAAATCAAGTTAGATCCTAAACTTGAAGTAAAAACAAAAGGGGTCTCACGCATTGATTCATTGAATGTTCTTCTGGATCATTATCAAATCGTGTGTGATGAATCAGTAAAACAAGAGTTGGCTACTGAAAAAAACGAGCAATATCAACAATTTATTTCTGCTTATGATGAGTCTCATCGATTACCAGGTATCATTAGAATTCTTGATTATCTTAAGCATAAAGACATAAAAATGGCTTTAGGAAGTGCGTCTAAGAATGGACCTTTCTTACTTAAAGCACTTAAGATAGATGCTTACTTCGATTATGTCGTAGATCCAAGTTTACTAAAAGGAAAGCCTAATCCCGATATCTTCTTGGATGCTGCACAACATTTCAATTTAGATCCAAAAGAATGTATGGGTGTTGAGGATGCGGTAGCGGGAGTGTTGGCGATTAAGCGAGCGGGCATGATTGCTTTGGGATTAGGTCCCGAGGATCTGTCCTTAGCTGACCACCAAGTGAAAACCTTTCCAGAATTAACACTAGAAAAATTAGAAGACTTACTCAAAGGAACCCTATGAAGAAAAATAAGTTGCTTCCTCAAAACTTAGAACGCCATCAACGAATGGCTTCATCTGAACTCGCTGTCGATGAGACGATCTTTTCTCAATCGAATGGTATTTTAGGTGTTCGTGCTTGTTTTGCGGAAGGAACTGGGAAAGCCAGTGATGATCCTTATGCGCTCATCAATGGATTTTATAATACGATACCTTACCATTATGAAGAAAACTCGATTCATTTTCCCCAAGAAGGTCAGACCATTGTAAAACTGATGGATACCACCAGCATTACCTTCAAGACCAATCAAGGATTCTTGAATTTATCAGAAGCTAAACTAGTCGATCTTAAACGTACGTATGTCCTATCTCAAGGTTTAACCCTAAGAGAAGCAACTTATCAGCTTAAAAACCGGAATAAAATCATTCTCAGAGAGGAACGCATTGTTTCTCAGTCGAAGAAATACCTCGTAATATCACACATAGAAATTGAAAGTGTCGATTATGAAGGTCCTATAGAAATTACATCGATGATGAAGATGCCTTTGGTTACTAACACCGTTCATAATGACCCACGTGTCGCTCAAGAGAAAAAACACTTAAACTTTGTTTCAAGTCTAGTCGAGAAAAACTATGCGTCGATGACAGCGGAGTCTGAAGTCACCAAGATGTCGATTGAAACTGCGATGGTTCATGATGAAACCTTCGTGTATTCACTTACAGATCAAACAGTAATAGCCAAAAAAACACTTCAATTAACTGCGAAAAAGATAAAGCGATTTACGAAATTTCAAATCTACAATTCACTCTTTACCAATCCTAAAAATGAAACCTTAAAGGAAATACTTGATCAACTTGGAGATTATAACTCAAACAAGCAGGCTCAAATTGATTGGGCAGATGACTTTTGGGAAAAAAATCAAATGGGGCTTAGTGAAGCGGAAAGTCTCTTAGCACTTCAATACAATGTCTATCAACTAAACAGCAGTGGTGGTGAGAATGAGATGATCCAAATCGCTGCGAAAGGTATTAGTGGAGTTGGTTATGAGGGACATTACTTCTGGGATACAGAGATTTATATGCTTCCATATTTCATTATGACAGCCCCAGAAAAAGCAAAACGATTATTGATGTTTAGATATCATCACCTTGAACAAGCACGAGAAGAAGCTCGTAAGTTGGGAATCAGCGTTGGGATAAAAATCCCTTGGAGAACCATCAACGGTACTGAGACCTCACCATATTATCCAGCGGGTAGCGCGCAGATCCACATCAACTCAGATTTAGCTTATGTCATTATGCAATACTATTATGCAACCCAAGATGAAGACTTTATGATTCAATATGGGTTTGAGCTAGTGTTGGAAACAGCTTTGTTCATCCTAGAGTATGGGGTATTTAAGGACAATGTATTCCATATCAATACTGTTACTGGTCCTGATGAATATACCGCTTTAGTCAACGATAACTTTTATACAAATTCAATGGCGAAAAGACACTTTGAAAACGTGGTAGCTTACGCTATGAGTCATCAAAATGAAGTTCGTTCTGTATTTAAGAAAATCGGAATGACCTTATCAATACTGGATCAATTAAGTTTAGCTGCGAGTCAAATGAATCTTATTCAAGATGAAACACTAAAGATAGTAGCTCAAGATGAATCCTTCTTATCTAAGAAAAACATCAATCTTGATTCTATTCCAAGCGATAAACATCCTTTACTGCTACATTATCATCCCTTGTTTATCTATCGCCATCAACTTTTAAAGCAATCTGATGCGGTGTTGGCGATGGTACTACTGAATTTGAATAGAGATGATTATTACCACAACAGTTTCTATTATTACCTCAATAGAACCACCCATGATTCAAGTTTATCCAAGTGTATGTATGGAATAGCAGCTTATGGATTGGGTAGATCAGATCTAGGTAAAGAATTCCTTATGGATTCGTTACATATTGATTTAAAAGATACCAAACGACATACTCAACATGGCTTACATATGGCCAATATGGGAGGAGGCTATCTTCTCCTAGCGTATGGTTTATTGGGAATTAGACTAGAGAGGATCTTAAAAATCGCTCCGGTGTATCAAGATTACTTTACTGAAGTGTCGTTGAAGTTTAGATATCAGGGTTGTGTATTATCCGTAGAAGTGAAAGAAAACAAAGTTGAAGTCACTTCAGATAAACCAATCTTGATTCAGTTGTTTGATAAGCAAGTGCTTGTCGACACATCCACCCAGGCATTAATCAAGTCCGCTTGATTAATCATATTCAATTTATTTCAAAATAAAGGAGGAATGAAATTGAAAAAGCTTATAGTGTTAGTGATGGCTCTACTTATTGTTTCAAGTTTGACTGCTTGTACCAAAAAAGTAGAAAAAACCCTCGTTATTTTCCAGAATAAAGTGGAAATTAACGACGTACTTACCACCTATGCGACAGCATGGGGCTTGGCAAATGATGTTACCGTAGAAGTTAAGACTTGTGGCGGGGACTCATGTGCTTATGGTACTCAGATTTTGGCCGAATTCCAGGCTGAAAGACAACCTGATATCTTCGTAATTGAAGGTATGGGCGGCTACAACGTTTATGATGAGAAGATCATGGAATTTGGTACAGATGCTTGGATTAGTAATACCGATCTAGAATTTAAAGTAGAAGGCAAAGTTTTTGGTTTCCCAGTAGCTGTTGAAGGCTGGGGCATGGCTTACAATAAGACCATTTTGGATGCTGCTGGCGTTGATATCGAAGCGTTGAAAGATGTTTCACAAGCAGAATACAAAGAAGCATTTGATAAGATTCAAGCTTATTATGATGCTAATGGAATGGCTGACTATGCTGTCGTTTCAATGGCTGCTGCCAGTGGAATGTATTGGGTAACTGGGTTACACAATTTCAATGGCTACTTGTCTGCTGGTTTAGAATATTCTGACAATTCTGTCATTACTGATCTCAACAACGGTATCGTCGATGAAGAACGTTTGGCTCAATTGGCTGATTGGTTTGAATTGTTGAAGACCTATGGTGACCAAGCCGTTTTAACAACTGGGACATATGATGACCAAGTTGGTAAATTTGCTGATGGAAAAGCTGCTTTCTTACACCAGGGTAACTGGACTGATAGTTCTTATGCTGCTTCCGATTTCGAAATGGGTTACCTACCTCATGCTACAATGGCTACAGGCAATGACTCAATCTTTATCGGTGCTCCATCTTATTATGTAATTAATAAAGATTCTGAAATGACAGATGTTGCTAAAGCTTTCTTGGAAGACTTGGCTGCTACTACGGCTGGTCATGACTACATGGTCAACCAGGCTCACATGGTTCCTGCGTTTAATTCTGTAACGTTAGTTCCAAGTACACCTTTAAGTGCTTCTGTTATGGCTTGGAATCAATCCGGTAAAGCATATGCTTGGTGGCAGAATGATATGCCTTCAGGCTTCGGAATGGATACCTTAGGTCCTGTTTACGAATTGTTCGCAAAAGGCACCACAACAAAAGCTGAATTTATTGCTCAAATTAAAGCTGCTATCGAAGGTTTGAAGTAAAATAAAAAGGGCATAGAAATATGCCCTTTCTTAATATTATTAAATAGGAGGAATCATTATGAAAGTATGTACCTTTGGAGAATTATTGATTGATGTAACGCCATATGGAGTATCCGATAAGGGTTATCCTGTCTGTGAATTCAATCCTGGAGGAGCTCCTGCCAATGTGGCTGTTGCGCTAAAAAATCTTGGGGTAGAAGCATCGTTTATCGGTCAAGTCGGTGACGATCATTATGGTCGTTTTCTTAAATCAGTATTAGATTCAAAAGGCGTAGATACTACAGGCTTGATTTTGAACCCTATGTATCCTACCTCACTTGCTATCGTATCTTTAGGTGAAGGTGGCGAACGTTCATTTAGTTTTTATCGTAAGAATGGGGCAGATGTCTCAGTAAGCTTCAACCCTTTATTCCAGAGTAAACTAGAAGAAGCTGATGCCTTTCATTGTGGTTCTGTTTCCTTAAGTGATGAACCTGCACGTAGTGCGACCTTGGATATGTTGAAGTATGCCCATCATTTAGGAAAAGTAGTTAGTTTTGATGTGAACTTAAGAGCGCTCTTATGGGATGATCTTCATGAAGCTAAAAAGATGATAGAAAGATCTCTACCTTTTGTGGATATCCTTAAGGTCTCTGAAGAAGAACTTGTATTTTTAAAAGAAGGTCTTTCTGAAGAAGAAGCTTTAGCTTCAATCTCTAAGGAACATCCGATCTCTATGATCTTGGTTACTTATGGGGATAAAGGAAGTGCTGTTTACTATAAAAACAACTTGATCAAAGTTCCTGCCTATAAAGTTGACTCCATCGATACCACAGGAGCAGGAGATGCTTTCTTTGGGGCTTTCTTAGCGAGTGTATATGACTCGAAGAAAACACTTGAAGACTTCACCACCATTGAACTGAAACAATACTTGAAACGTGCGAATGCGTGTGGAGCGATCGCAACACTAAAAAAAGGAGCCATCGGTTCCTTGCCGAATTTAAAGGAGCTTAATGCTTTCATAGAGAAATAAGATGAGAAAATCAAACGAACTAAAGACCTTATATACACAAATCTACGGAACAAGCCAACAAGCTCAATCTGACTACACAGATCTTTTGGCTTTGATGGCTCAAGCGAAAGCACTCCGTAAACCAGAATTAAGTCAAATGGATAAGCATCAAGCTCACTGGGTCTTTAGTCAAGATATGGTTGGGATGACCCTGTATATTGATCTGTTTTCAAAAGATCTTAAACACTTGATCGATAAAGTTGAATACTTTAAAGACTTGGGTATTACTTATATCCACCTCATGCCTTTATTAAAACCCAGAGATGGGGAAAACGATGGAGGCTATGCGGTAGAAGACTATCGTCAAATAGATCCTCGTTTAGGATCTCTTGATGATTTCGTTGAGGTATTAGATACCTATCGTCATCAAGGGATCAAGATCTGTATCGATTATGTGGTCAATCATGTCGCAAAAGAACATGAATGGGCCAAAGCAGCCTTAAACCACGACACACAAAAACAAGCTTATTTCATCATGTATGATACCGATGAGATTCCTAATCTATACAATCAAAGCGTACCTGAAGTCTTACCTGATAAATGCCCGGGAAATTTTACTTATTATCCTGAAATCAAAAAATACGTGTTTACCTCATTTAGCGATTTCCAATGGGATCTTAACTTTAAGAATCCTAAAGTCTTTAATGGGATGATCGATAATTTGCTTTATCTGGCAAACTTAGGTGTCAATATGATCCGTTTGGATGCGATCCCATTTATGTGGAAAGAGCTCCATACCTCATGTCGAAATCTAGAACCGATCCATGACCTCTTAAGAATGTTTAATTTGATCAAAGAAGAAGTATGTCCATCCTTAGCAATACTAGGAGAAGCCATTGTTCAACCAGAAGAAATCATAAAATACTTTGGAAGTGAAGATAAAACAGAATGTGAAGTTATGTATAATGCGAACCTTATGGTCGATATCTACCATGCCTTTGCATCACGAGATGTTCGTTTATTAACCATCGATACAAATCGTTTTAGGATTCCCTCAAAAGGAACGTGGATGAATTACGTAAGATGCCACGATGATATTGGATGGGGATTCAATGAAGATGCGATTAGATCCTTTGGAATGGATCCTTATGCGCATAAACAATTCTTGATCAGATTCTATGACAATGAATTTGAAGGTTCCTTCTCTAGAGGAGAGCCTTATCAATACAACCCAGTTAATCATGATGCGCGTACCAATGGCACATTGGCTTCGCTTTTAGGTCTTCAACAAGCCACTGAAACAAAGGAAAGCTATAAACGTTTAGAAGCACTTCGTCGAATCAACTTGGCTCATGCGTTGATCCTAAGCTATCGAGGAATGCCTTTGATCTATAGTGGAGATGAGATCGCAACCATAAACGATCAATCTTATCTTAATGATCCTGCGAAAAAAGCAGAGGGTCGTTGGGTCCATCGTCCGATCTTCGATTGGAAGAGGGCTGAAAGATCTCAACAAGCAGGCACTTCAGAATACGAAGTGTATCAAAGCTTAAAACAAATGATCTCAATTCGTAAATCATTGCCTTTATTAGATGGACAAGCCAATCAAAAGGCTTTGGATATGAATTCTCATCAAGTCTACTGTCTCATACGGTCCCATGAGAATGAAAGCTTCTTTGCCTTATATAACTTCTCAGAGTTCAATCAAAAGATCAATGTGGAAGAACTAAGACGATGGGTAAGGGGAACGCATTATACAGATCTGATTCAAGGAA
>CAIXIN010000109.1 GCA_903919545.1 uncultured bacterium
CTTCATCGATTCAATCTGTTTTGGATCAAAGCTTTTCCTTGTGGGAATTGATCATTGTGGATGATGGTTCAAGTGATGGAAGTGCACAGTTTATCCGACAACGCTTTAGAGATGAGCGGATAAAGGTCATTGAGATGGCTCATCAAGGGGTATCCGCTACTCGTAATGCGGGACTTCAATTGGCCACTGGTGATTACGTATGTTTCTTAGATTCAGATGATGAGTGGCCGCTCTATAAACTAGAGAAACAACTTAAAGTGATGAATGAAACTGACGCTCAGTTTAGTGTGGGTTATTTTATCGATAGAAGTGGTAAAGAGGATCCTCGTCCACTCTTAAGAACTTGTCCTTCTCAGATTACCTTTGAAGGTCTATTGGTTGATAACTGTATCTTATTTCAAACCTTGATGGCTAAGAAAGAAATGATTCAGGATCTTGTTTTTGAGAATGCGCATCATGAGGATTATCGATTGGCACTTCGTTTGATTCAAAAAGGTTTTCATTTTGAAGTCATACCTGAGGTGATGGCTTTCAGATTACGTCATCGAAAATCACTTACTGCGAATAAGCTAAAGTCAGCTCAATGGAGATGGGATATATATCGAGATCAACTGAAGTTCTCTAGACTTAAATCTTTGATCTATATGGGTCGTTATGTGTGGTGTTCTTTGAAACACACAGGGTCTTAAGATGAAGATCATTCATTTAATCCATGGGCTTCAAATAGGAGGAATCGCTGCTTTGGTGGTGGATCTCGCTTATCAAAGTCAAAGCTTAGGAGACAAACTCAAAGTGATCGCTGTGACACGTGATCCTAGTCTTGAAGTAGAAATAAGGTATCCTTCTTGTTTTACCTTACATGAACTTGATTTTACTTGTCTATATAAACCTTCAGGAAAAGGTTTCTTAGAAGCTTCTAAGAAGCTTAGAAAAGAGCTACAAGCGTTTAAACCAGAGATCTTGGTCGTTCATCATGAGCACTTACTCCCATTGGTTATGGTGTCTAGTAGAGGCTTAAAGATGATCAAGATACAAGTTATTCATAATCAACAGCTCGATAAGGTTTATCTTCATTCCACATTAGGTAAGATCATCTATAAGAAGTATGTCTTTGTATCTGAAGCAGCTCGTTTGAATGGGATAGATAAGTTAGCTTTGGATCCAACGAAGACTTTAACGATCCCTAATGGGATACCCCTTACTAAATTTGGCCCATCAACACAAGAAGTAGATCCTTCGTTTTTGTTTGTGGGGAGACTTACAGCCCAGAAAAACCTCTTAGGTCTATTGGATCGATATGAAAGATATTGTGAGCTTACTCAAAATAAACCTCTATCCTTAAGCATTATAGGGAAAGGTGAAGAGGAGCTTAGATTAAGAGAAGAAATCAATAAACGTCATCTAAATGATAAGGTCTTTATGATTGAAGCTCAAGGATCGATCGTTGATCACTATCGTTCTCATACGATTCTATTATTGCCTTCATTCTATGAAGGAACACCTATGGTTATTCTAGAGGCTATGGCTTGTGGATTGGTGGTGATCGCTAC
>CAIXIN010000110.1 GCA_903919545.1 uncultured bacterium
AACGAAAATTTCTCCTGAATCTAACTCATAGATACCAGTAAGAATCTTCATCAAAGTCGATTTGCCTGCCCCGTTTTCACCGATAAGAGCATGAATCTCTTTATCTGCAACGTGAAAATCAACATCACATAGGACTTGAACTGGACCAAACGACTTGTTTATTCTCTTCATCTCAAGACGCATAATTATTCGTCACTACCAAAGTGAACATTAGACTGAAGGATGATATTGGCGTAAGGTGTCATTTCACCTGTACGAATGATCGCTTTTGATGCCTTTGTCGTATCTTTAAAATCAGTATGACTTTTCCATTCGATCAATTCTAAAGGAACCAAAGCAAGGATTTGCTTTAGTACAGCTGGATTATTTGTTTTGATCTCTTCAGCTAAGATTACCTTTTCGATCCACATATCCGCTAAAACGATGCGCAATACATCAATAAAAGATGGCAATCCACGTTCTAAAGCCAAATCAATTTTCTTTATCCCATCAGGAATAGGCAATCCAGCATCTCCTATACAGATCTGATCCATATGACCTAAATCGGCCAGAACTTTCGATATATCACTATTTAGAATTCCGAGCTTTTTCATAATGTTCTTTTTTTACCCTTTCGTAAGCGCCTTGTGCACCCATACTTATACATGTAAGACTAGCAATTTCGATACCCAATTCTACTGCAGCTTTAATTCCAAGCTTTTTTGAAATTCCTGCAGCAAACCCAGCAACGAATGAATCACCAGCTCCAGTCGTATCCACAACTTCAATTTTTTGTGAAGGTGAGATGACAGCTTTCTGTTGATCATAATACATGACACCTTTACTACCCAAGGTAATGATGAGTTTTCCCGCAAAGTCTGTTACTAGCTTTTCATAATCTTGGCTATTGAATAGAAATTCAGTCTCATTCTCATTTGGGATCAAATAATCGACTTTATCGATTAGATCGCTTGATAGCTTTTGAGCAGGAGCTGGATTAAGAATAATCGAGATATGTCTTGCCTTGCATTGATCTACCAAATGAATGATCGCATCCATATTGATTTCCAATTGAGAGATCACCAAACCTAAATCAGGATGCTGATCTAAGAAATGATCGATTTCGCTCTTCTGTATATCTAGATTCGCTCCAGGTATGACCGCTATTGAGTTTTCCCCATTGACAAGTTGAATGATCGCTAGACCTGTAGAATTATCCTTTAGAGAGATATTCTCTACCCCAACACCTTTGCTTGTTAGATTCGCAATGGCATTCGTTCCGAAACTATCTTTGCCTACAGCGCCTAAGAACACGACATCATCCACCAAAGCACTGGTCATTACTGCCTGATTGGCACCTTTTCCACCCATTAAGAGTTGAAAATTGCTTCCCATCAGTGTTTCTCCCAATTTAAGAAATTTCGGTAAAGAATACACCATATCTACGTTAATACTTCCAACGACCCCTATTTTCATGGTGTTCTCCTTATAGACTGCTTTCTCTAATAATCATTTCCGCTGAATGGACAATGGTTAGTGGTTCATCTTTGACTTGTTTAGTAAACAGGTCATATGCGATATCACACATCTCTTCGATCTTTTGATCGACAGTTGTTAGTTTTGGAATGGTATGGTTTGATAATGCGATATTATCAAATCCACATATCTTAACTTGTAATATCTCGTTTTGACTTGTTTTCTCATTTAGAAACCAAATGATCTTTACAGCTTCGTTGTCATTTCTACAGATAACACCTTCTATATCATTATTCTTTATAAATGAGAGTAAATCGTTGAAGTCTATACCACGATTCAAATCATATCTATATTCAAGACTAGGTCGATGGCTTTCTTGACAAGCATCTATAAAACCATGAATACGTTGGATAACCGATGAACTTTCTAGTTGTCTTGAGAAGAACATCAATTTTCTTTGGGTATGTTCAAGCAGATGTTTCGTTAAGGTATAGCTACTTTTATAGTTATCAGAGACGATGGAGTACACTGATTTAAACTCTCTATCCAATGAGAATATAGGGATGTCTAGTTTTAAGCTCGCCAAGACTTCATCATCAAGTTCACTTCGACAAAGGAAGATGGCTTCCACTCTAAATCCACGAACAAATTCTATGGTTTTTAACTCAATTTCACGACTTCTTCCGGTCGTCTTAATGATGAGTGTTTTACCTTGTTGTTGAGCCAACTCTTCAAGTCGTTTGATGATTTTAAGAAAGAATGGGTTATCTAGATCAGGAATCAAAACCGCAATCAAATTGGTCTGAGAGGTTCTAAGAAGTTGAGCGAAGTTATTACGAATATAGCCAAGATCAGAAATTGCTTTTTCAATTTTCAAAACCTTATCACTACTGACATTACCACCACTAAGATATCGAGAGATGGTTGTCTTACTAATTCCAGACTCTTTTTCGAGATCTAGTAAAGTGAATTTAGCTTTCATAAGTTCCCTTTCATTTAGACAGGAACGTTCCCACGGGAACGTTCCTGTCTCCATTCTATTACATCCAAAGGAAAAGTCAACACCAATTTACTAGTTTTTATCACTTGTGTTTACATTAAAGGTAAACGCTTACTTTTTATTAGAAAATTAACGTAAGAATTCACTTTATTTATATATTCGTTTATTCAATCAACCTTTTAGTTTGATTGAAAATGAACTTTCTTAACATCAATCGCTCTTTATCAAAGTGCTTTGTTTTGTTTTGGAAACGAAGCGTAAAAAAATCTTAGATTAATATTTGACTATCTTGAGAGATCCCAACCTTTATATAGGAAAAACCGCCCTTGCCTTAGCCATTGCTTATAACACATATCGTCAATCGTGCTTCAACTTATAGAATTGGGCATCTTAAAAGAAAGGTCCAATACCTCTATAAATCGTATTTTAGCTTATGAGAAGTATTTAGAAATACTTAGGAAAGATACATAGAAAAGATAATAATAAAGTGTGATCATCAAATATGATTATTTTTTGAGAGTTGGTAAATACATTAAAAATCGATATTTAATCTTAAAAATAGCACCTAAGTTGATTTATGATACTATATGTAGTATCATATCATTGATAATTCGGGAGATTCATGGGGACAAACAAAAAGTTATTAAGGAAATTGAGACAAATACCATCACCAAACAATATCACCATGAAAGAACTTGATCGATTCCTAAGAAGTGAGGGCTTTACACTTCAGTCTCAAAGTGGTTCTCATTTGAATTACAAACATGATGGATTGACCTATATATTAACGATTGTATCTCACGATATGAAACAGGAAGTAAAAGTTGTTTATATCAAAAACGTTCTTACAGCACTTGATGAAATTAGTCAATAAAGGAGAAAATGATGAAGTACAAAATGATTGTGTATACTATCAAGTCAGGTAAAGGCTTTGATTATATTGCTGAATATCCCGCACTTAAGGGTGTTTCTGGAGTTGGAACAAGCGAATTTGAAGCAATTAGTGATTTAATAGCAAATGCAGAAGTTAATATTGCAGCGCTCAAAGAGGCTGGTTTGCCTATACCCGAAGAAGACTCATATATAAAAACAGAATATAGCGGAAAATTATCATTAAGGTTATCTAGCAGTTTACACAAAAAAATTGCTGAACTCTCTGAACAAGAAGGGGTTAGTATCAATCAATGTATAGTAGAAGCAGTCGCTGAGGCGGTTGCAAAAGTCAAAGTTGGACAAAAAGTTGAAATTCCTAATTCTAAAACTCAAGAGGCAATTAATGAGATTGAAGTTCTAATTAAAAGGAATGATCCATCCGATCGTATAGAAAAGGAAGCAATTTTCAAAGACTTGGGATTTAAATAAGCATTATAGACTTATAGTCGAGAAATGTATTTCAAAATTAGTTATGTGGTGTATTGACAATAAATCAGTTTTCTATAGTATGAAAACCTAAAACAAAAGCCTATTAGGCTTTTGTTTTTATGTGACATTGAGTTGTTTATTTCTCCTTAGCATATCTTATTAAATCTGCATCAAAATAATAGCTAGTGCTCATGCTGTACTTACGCATATAGCCTTTAGCATAGATCACATCATCTTTGGTTGTTTTAATAAAACTAGAAGCATCAGCTAGTCCTCCATAAAAAACTTCAATTTCAACATCCATATCTATTTCTTGAGTATCTGTAAAAGGTCTTACTGTTAATGCTTTTCTTTCTAGATCATTGGACTCAACATAAAGTGGACCTATTACAAATATCTTTTCAGTTTCACTCACATAAGCTCCAGGATTCGCAACCATCACGCGTAAGGATGTTTCCTTCGCTGTAAACGGATTTGAGTACGTTGGACCCTTTGAATTTGAACTACACCCACCAAGTACAAGTAATAAGATTAAAGCAAAAGCCATGATATTTTTTCTCATATTTCCTCCATAAAGATATTATATTCGAAGATACTTCTTAACCCTGTCTTAACTTTTAAACTGTTCGCTTTTTGGTACAATAACTAGTTTCAATTTAATTTAATGCATTTATAGTCACAACTAATTTTAGACTCTTCACTCATTTTAATCACTGATCATAGAACTCCCCAGTTTCAATGCTGAATCTTAAAACATTTTCTATATGGTCTAGAATGATTTCCTTTTTATTTCTACTTCTTGCATAAGAAAACAATGTTTTAAAGTTGACCGCATAATCACTTAGTATGTTTTTTAGAATCAAATCCCTTTGAGATGTATCAAACATCTTTAAATAGGGATCTACTAAAAGATCTACAATGATCTTTTCAATCTTTGGAGTAGATATTGAGTTCTTGTTTCCAAGATAATATTGATTGAATCCAACACTCTTGCTGAATCTCTTTTTATTCACGGGAGCTTTAGATATTAGGCTCTTTATGATAATCAACGATTCAAAAGAGCTAAAGTTTTCAAGTTGAGTTAAACTCGGTTTATAAATAAGATGGCTTTGCGTATTTTGACCTAATGCCTCTATAACCAATGATTCAAACCCTTTTTCAACTTCCACAAAGATCACATTCTTTAGTATTTGCATTTCTAACAACGGATTAAGTGATGATATTTCCCAAGCACATAGCTCTAGATGAGGATACTCATGCCCTAAGTCCAGTAATAAAGAAAGGATTTGCTGAGGTAACTCTGGTTTAAATGATCTTCGTGATGAAAACTTATAATGAGTAGAATCAAGCTGATATAAAATATTCTTTCTGCTTAAGTCAAAAATTACAAAATTCCTATTTTTAGGATTAATGAAATCCAACTCTGTATCGATAAAATGATGAAGGATGGCGCTTTTGATTACAGATCCTTCAGGAAAGTTATGTCTTATTTTTTCAATATCAGATTTTCTCATGGGGTCCTTATGAATGAGGTCTTTTTAGATCTTTATCCATAGTTTATAGCGATTATTACTTAAAGTCAATTCGGTATGGTTGAATATATATAATTATTCAACTATACCGATATAATATTCCATGATTTAGGATAAGTAAGATAAGCTTATAAACAAAAAGCCTTTCGGCTTTTAGTTTGATATTGGAATAATGAAAGTAAAGCTTGTTCCTAGATGAGGTGTACTCTTCACGTCGATCTTGATGTTATGACGATCAGCGATCTTTTTACATAATGCCAACCCTATCCCATTACCTTCTGTCGTATGATAACGTACGAATAAGGTCTTGAGTTGATCTTCTGTCATACCTTCTCCTTGATCGATGATACTTAAGAAGACTTGATCTTTATCTTGAGTAACTTTAACGTTTATTGAACTTCCTTGTGGGCTGAATTTAACAGCGTTATCAAGCACAATCATTAGCATCTGCCTTAACCTTTGATGATCAGCGACAACGCGCCAGAGGCCTTCTTGGGTCTCACAGTTCATTTTAAGAGACTTAGCTTCTAGTAATGGTTGTGCTGATCTACAGGTATCCGCTAAGAGGTCATGTAGTTCTATGGCTTGTTTTTCAAAAGTAAAATCAGGATCTTCTAGTTTACTTAATTCTAGGAGATCTTTGATCAGTCTTTGCATACCTAGTGTTTCTGTAATGATCTGTTCACTGATACCTTGGGTATCCTCATAAAGACCATCTTTTACCCCTTCCGCAAGACCTCTAATGATAGTGACAGGAGTTCTTAGTTCATGGGTAATATCTGAGATGAAGTTTTGTCTCATCTTTTCTAGATTATCGGATTGGGTCTTCGCTTTAGATAGACGTTGAGAAAGAATATTGAGGTTATCTGTTAATTGACCCAGTTCATCATTAGAGCTCTTCTTAAGCATTAGTTCATAGTTTCCTGAAGCTAAAGTATCGATGGCTTGATTCGCAGCTTGAACAGGCTTTATAAAGCGTCTTGAGAGGAAATAGCCCATAAGAGATGCCACTAAGATCCCAATAAGGGTCGCAATGATCATTAAACGAACACCACTATCACTGATAGAACTGATGGCTTTAAGCGAAGCAGATACAAACAAGGCACCTATGACAGTAGTTCCACTTTTAATAGGAGATCCTATGGTTAAGGTATCTTGATTAAAGAGACCTCGTATATTTTCTGAAGTGATCTGGTCTCCTGATAGGACTTGATCGATGTAGGTCTTGGTGGTGGTCTGTAGTTTAGAATAGTCTTTCATCATACCCATACCCATAGAGGTTTTTGTGAGCTTGGTGATGACTCCAGCGTCACTGACGACCCATACTTGGACATCTTCTAAAGACAAGGAAGCTAATAGATTAGAGACCTCGCTTTCAGTAAGGTTTAATGTACCTTTACTTTCAATCAAGTTAACCATCATCTCTGATTCATGAATCAGAGATGTCTTGATTGTATTCTTGGTTTGGCTTTGATAGGAGACACTAAAAACA
>CAIXIN010000111.1 GCA_903919545.1 uncultured bacterium
AGGCAGATTTTGATATAATCTAAAAGCAATGCGCGTGTGGCGAAATTGGCAGACGCACTAGACTTAGGATCTAGCGGGCAACCATATGGGTTCGAGTCCCTTCACGCGCACCATTTATAAACTAAGATCGATTGATCTTTAGAAATCCTTAGTCATAAGGATTTTTTATTTGTTGAGATAAGGGATAATATTTCCTGATTATCAAAATGTCGTATGATAGTGTCTAGACAAAGATTCGTTATATAGCACAATGACCAATGTATTAGTGGTAGTATGTAAGAATAGAGTATGTTGATATGGTCTTCGTTTTTTATTGAATACCCAAGAAAGCGGAATGGCTATCATGGAAAATGAAAAGAATAAAACTTTACTTCTAGAAGAAGAGATTGCCAGTTTGAAGTTGAAACTTGGTTTAGTCGCTGAAATAAAAGGAAAGTCAGAAGCTGAACTTAAAAGGCCAACGAAGAAGTAGGCATTTTAAACAACGAACGAATCAAAAGAGCAGAAGAGTTATTACTCGCAAACATAGAATTAGCCTATCAAATTGAAGAGAAGGCGAAACGTGCTGAAGAATTGTTTATCGCCAATAAAGAACTCGCTTCTCTTATAGCAGAGAAAGCCAAACAAGCAGAAGAGTTATTGGTAGCCAATAATGAAATTCATCAACATGATAAAGAAAAAGAAGAAAGAATTAAAAAAATTGCTGAAATCAACGCTAATCTTTACTTTGAAAGACAATTATTTGAGAAGACCCTAATTTCAATTGGAGATGGTGTTATCGCGACGGATATCCATAAAAATATCTCCTTCATGAATAAGATTGCTGAATCGCTTACAGGCTGGTCTTTGGCGGATGCCCTCGGTCAACCCATCTATTCTGTTTTCAACATCATCAGCGAGTATACAAGAAACAATAATGAAGACATCATAAGCAAGGTTATAACCACAAAATCCATTCATTATCTCGCCAACCATACGATTTTGATAACCAGAGATCGTTTAGAAAAGTTAATCGAAGACAGTGCAGCTCCCATCATCGACCTTGGAAACAATGTGGTCGGGGTCGTCATCGTATTTAGAGATTACACTGAGAAATGGGAAAGACTTAAACAAATACAATACATCAATTTTCATGATGATCTAACGGGTCTCTATAATAGACGATTCTTTGAGGCTGAATTATCACGACTCGATGTGAGTCGAAACTATCCTATGTCTATCATCGTGGGCGATGTCAATGGATTAAAACTGATCAATGATTCTTTTGGTCATAGTTTAGGTGATGAGTTACTTGTAAAAACAGCCAACTCACTTAAAGATGGCTGTCGAGAAGATGAGATCATCGCTCGTTTAGGAGGAGATGAATTCGCGTTGATTCTACCTAATTGTAGTAAAACTCAGACTGAGATGGTTGTTCAACGAATCAAGACCAGTTTATCGAAACAGAAGATCAACAGTATGGAGCTTTCAATATCCTTTGGTTATGCAACAAAAACAGACATTGATCAAGACACCAAAGATATTCTAAAGGAATCTGAGAATTCAATGTATAGTCATAAACTATTCGAAAGTTCAAGTATGAGAAGTAGAACGATCGATATTATCTCTAAAACGCTCTTTGAGAAAAGTGCACGTGAACAGGTCCATTCAGAAAGAGTAAGCATTCTCAGTGTAAAACTGGCGGAGTTACTTGGGATTAGTAAAGATGAGATGAACTCAATCGAACTTATAGGCTTAATGCATGATATTGGGAAAATAGGGATTGAAGATAATATCCTCAATAAACCTTCTAGTCTGACTGGGGAAGAATACTTTCAAATGAAGAAACATCCTGAGATCGGTGCTCGTATTTTGTCGTCGGTTCTTGAATTCTCAGAGATATCTTCCTCTGTTTTACAACATCATGAAAATTGGGATGGGAGTGGATATCCTCAAGGACTAAAAGGGGAAGAGATCGGAATAGAGGCAAGAATCATCGCCATTGCGGATGCTTATGATGCGATGACGTCTCATAGAACATACAGTAAACAGAAATCAAAAGAAGAAGCGCTTAAAGAGATCGAAAGATGTTCAGGGACTCAGTTTGATCCATTACTAACGAAAATATTCATAAAGATGATTCTTGATAACCCAACGATTTAAGAAGAAGTCATTCACTTGGTACAGAGATGTGATTAATTCTAAAGGTGAAGATTTAAAATAGACCATCGAAAGATGGTTTTCTTATGTTTGAAGTTGAATCTCTTATAAAACCAAAATCATACTTAAAAGTTATGATTTATTTTGAAAAACTTACTGAGAATTTTAGATACTTCAATGAAGTTGAGATGATATAATTAAACCGATAAATTCAAAAACATGTTTTTGATTTGGGGAACTGATTAAGTAAGATTTAAAAGTG
>CAIXIN010000112.1 GCA_903919545.1 uncultured bacterium
ACCTTTGGCAATGTGACCAGTGTCAAAGTCGGAACAGTTACCCTCAGTTCAAACACCTATGATCCTTATGGTCGTTTAGACAGGACCGATTACGGAAATGGCCATTATCTCACTTATATTTATGACGCAGCGCAGCGAGTCACAGGGATCAGTGTTGGAGGAACAGAACGATTCACTTACGAATACGATGCCTCAGGCAACTTAGCCAGAGTCAACAACAAACAAAACAGCACCAGTGTCCGTTATGTGTATGATCTTTCAGATCACTTGGTTCAAGTCATCCAAAGTAATGGAAACATAACGTCGTTTACATATGATTCAGCCAACAATGCCTCTGTGATTAATGAAGTTATCAACAGTACGACTTTTAAGACCACTTATACTTTTGACTCAGATCAGAAACTGACTAATGTTAAAGATTCTCTAAACTTCAATACAGCATATGGTTATGACACCTTTGGTAGACTCGACAACAAGATCTTCAAAGACGCAGCTATGGTTGCGAAGTATACGACCAGCTATACTTATAGTGGATATTCTGCAGATGGTGTCAACTATACCTCTGCGCAATTGGCTTCCATAACCAATGGCTCTACAAAGATCGAATATCTTTATGATGACAATGGAAACATCACTTCAATTACATCAGGCGGATTGGTGATACAATATTTCTATGATGCGTTAGGGCAGGTGATCCGAGAAAACAATCAGCGTGATAATAAAACATTTGTTTGGGATTATGACTTTGGCGGAAATATTCTAACCAAAAAGACCTATGGATATACCACGGGTTCTGTGGATGGTTTGACCCCAACCGACACAGATTCCTATAGTTACACTAATACCAATTGGAAAGATCAGTTGACTTCCTTTAATGGTTTGTCAATCACCTATGACGCCATTGGAAACCCTACAGCATACAACGGCAGAGCATTCACTTGGGACAAGGGCAGACAGCTTAGTTCGATCAGTGCGACTGGTTTATCCGCGAGTTACACCTACAATGACTCTGGGATCCGGATATCAAAGACTGTCGGTGGCGTGACGACCAATTATCATCTCAATGGAGATAAGGTCTCCTATGAGAAGACAGGAACGGTTTACTCTTATTACACGTATGATTCCAATGGCCAACTCGTTTCCATCAACTACAATGGGACCGAATACTACTATGTCCGTAATGGTCAAAATGACATCATCGGTCTTGTGAATAGTGCAGGAACAGTTGTCGTCAATTACACCTATTCGACCTATGGAGAAATTGTTTCCATCACAGGATCTTTGGCTTCGACCTTAGGAGCTGCTAATCCTTATCGCTATAGAGGATACCGCTTCGATACAGAAAATGGTTATTATTACCTGCAGAGTCGGTATTATGATCCGACAATTGGTAGATTTATTAATGCGGATTCAAGTGACATTATCAGTTCTCTTGGTAATGAATTGGTTCAGATTAATATTTACTCCTATGCCATTAACAATCCGGTAAATAATGTAGATCCTAACGGATATTGGGTATTGGGTTCAATCCTAACTGGCTTCTTTGGTATCCTTGGATTGGCGGCTGCTGCATATGCTCTGATTTTTGGTGTAAAAGGTTTCATTGGACTTAATAACCCAAAACAACTCGAATATTCACTCATTTATGCGATTGGAGCAGGGATGTTTGTGGGATTACCTACGAGTACTGCAATATTTTTACAGACTGTTATCAGTGATTATAGTCCAATTATCTATGCGATAATTGTCGGAGTTAACATATCGATGTACACATTCCCTGGTGCCCTTACCCTAAAGTTTTTAGGACCTCTTTTGTTTGGCAGTATAATGGCATTTATGCCTGATATAGTGACATCAATGAAAATGATTAATGCAGCAGTTCAGGGAAAATCGTATAAACTTGAAATAGGAGGATGGTGGAAATGGAAATGGAGATGGTTGCCAGCGTAAGTCGAATCTTATTATGTCAGATAATATTACTAATCGAGATTTTCATAGTGTTGGGATATATCGGTTTGTTCAAAAAGAAGCTTTCGGATCAACAAGAACAAGAGAACAGATTTAAAAAATTTACAGTACGACGATTGATGGCATTTGTTTTTGATATATTAAGTCTTGTGATTATGGTGTTTTTTCGTCTCACAGAACCTATATTAATTCCGTTTTGGTTTTACTACTTTCTATTTTTTCTATTTCTTGCACTAATCATAATGATGTATATTACGCAGATCTTGATCGCAAAACAGATTAAGAATGATGAGTGTCAATATAATGTTGCAATCAACATGAGACAAGGTCAAGCTGATCTTGTAAAAGGACTTTTTATTGGCATGCTGATGTATATCATAATGGGTAACTATATACAGCTTTTCTCGTCGTCTATCCCAATTGGGACAGCATTATTATCTATATCATCATATTTGTGTTTCATTATTATAAAGAAACAAATAAGAACTCTTCATTAGTATTCAGGAATATTCAAGTATGACCTTGTTGATTTATTCCTTTTAGTTATTGGACTGCAGTGGTTTTATAAGAGAGTCCTCTGAGGAGTATCATATGGGTACAACAGAGGAAAAAAATGCCAAGCAATAATAGCTAGTATTCACAAGAGATGCGAGATCAGACCGTGAAGTATATCTTGGAGAAGGGCATTTCCGCGACACAAATGGCCGAAGAAACCGGAGTGGATAAAAACACAGTGTGCAGTTGGGTCAGAGAATACAAGCGTAGAAACAATCTTCCCAGTTATGCGGAAGCTAAAGGATTCAAAAGAAGTGGAGTGCAGTGGTTTTATAAGAGAGCCCTCTGAGGAGTATCATATGGGTAAAACAGAGGAAAAAAATGTGGGATGTGTTGAAAAAAGCGAAGTGCCTTTGTAAAATTACATACTGGTACAAATCACCAGTTTTAAAGTGTAACAAATGTGTAACGGATTCCCTGTTTTTTATGAATTTAATCCAACTTAATTCGACAAAAATCGACAAAAAGGCTTATATTTTAAACCTTTTATCATTTCTGCCACTCAAAGATACTTCTATTCTCTGCTCTCGGTGATGGCACCATGAGACTACGAAGCCTTATTCTATAAGGCTTTTTTGATGCTCATATTGTCCAAGTGTAACAAAAGTGTAACGGATTTCTAGAAAACGATTAAAAAGAAGGCAAAATAACACTCATAGTAGGTAGACTAATGGATGAAGAAAAGGGATAATGAGAATAACAGTGTGTTGTGCGTATAAGGAGAAGACAATGCTTAATCGAATAAAACTTGATAAGTCAGACAGATACATCCTAAAAGCATTTTTACTATACAAACAGCCAACAACCTTCTCTGGACATGATTTTGAACTTTGGGTAGATGGAATAGATGGATATATAACGCGTTTATTGAAAGGTGAAAAATTAAGTCTCAATGAAATCCAACGTTATGAACCTGACCAAGATATGATGAAGGTAATATCAAGGGTTATTCAAGAATCAGAAGAAAACGGAAGATTCTATTATCATGCGAAATTGTGCTTATCTATTCTTGAGAAGTACTCAGCCTAGTGTATCGAAACCAACTTTTTTAGGGGTCCTAATAAACTAATATATTGAATAAGACCGAAAATATTCTCCATACAATTATCAGAAATGTAGAGGGAAGAACACAGCTTTCAAACGCAAGAATAAACGAGCAGTTCGAATAGGAAAGGATATCAATTAATGAAAGAAGATTTAGTAAATAAGTATGCCAGTTTATACATAAAACGGAATCTATTCGGAGCGTTTTTTTGTGCAATGATTGTCTTTATACCATTGTTTATTACTAGTTTAATTTATAATGTTGAACCAAACGATATCCTTATTTCTTTTCTCCCGTTTTTGATAGCGTTTATCATTCTATTGATCAGCTTTCTTTTTATATTACGATTCAAATGGATGATCAAAAAACAAGAATCAGAATTTCTTACACAATTTAGCGATGAACATGTCAAGCAACTCGAACATTTGATTTTTCTGTCTGATCAATGGCTGATTTGTGCAGGTAGTTCTGCCTATTTTAAAGACAATATTGCAATATTGACTCATAAGGAAATGAAAGGCCAACCTAAGATATTCATCACTACAAGAGATGGGATTAAATACTCGTTTTGGTGTTTATCCTTTGATTCTCTAGACGCAATCAACGAATGGCGTCATCCTAGTCAAGGGTAAGATTTTGACTTTAACAAATTTTCAAATATGTTTGCTTTTATCACTTCACAATATTAGCGCTGTATAAATAAGCTCATACTATGGTCTTGGTAAACTCACCGTGGATCACGATTGCCGGTGCCTAAACGTTCATACTAAACTGTGGGGAATGCTCCACCTGGAGCGAATACGAAGACCGTGGTGAGTTCTGAGATTAGATATATTGAAGGTAGACTTACTGAAGAAGAAAAGGGATAATGAGAATAATGTTGGGTGGATCTGTTATCCTCTCAATAAAAGTCGAGGTAATCGAATCCACACATAAATAGGAGATCCGCAATGAATATATCAATACAGGAACTTGAGAAAGCCTATGCTAAGAGCTATGAAAGCTGCTTGCATCCGGAATATGAGGTGCTGATAAAGAAGCTTTATGTTGCGGAGTTGACTCAAGAACATATGGATTATTTATGTAAAATGTCATCATCAAAGAAGCATTGGCCTGAAACTCGTTTCATTCATCTTCAAGTACTCTTGCTAAATAAAACAGCCAGGAACTTCGACTTGAAACAGTTTTTCTATGAACAACAAAAATCAACTCGAAGACTTTGGCTCAAGTTGTTTTATATTCGCGGTTATGCTTTATATGCCAATGAACAAGAGATGATCCCGATCGTTCAAAAGTTTCAATTCCTTTTGATGAACTGTCACGATTATATCGATTATGAGCCTATACTATCTGTTGCGGGATTACCATACTTAGTCACCACTTATGGTTACACATGTTTTAAAGAAGCATTGATTACAGCCCAAACAGAGTATATGAATATTAATCCGGTAAGTCGCGGTTATTTTACTTTTAATGAGCAATTAGAAACTGTTGGTTTATTGAGTGAAGAAGAAATGGCCGAGCGTCGCCTGAAAAAGGATGAGCAATATGAACAACAAAGGGCAACTAAGAAACAGACATGAGTGGGGTTGAGAAGCAACTGAAAATATGTCGATCTTTGCAGAGTCACACTGGTAAAGTTGTATGAATATATTGAATCAGATAACGGTCTTGGCAAACTCACCGTGGGACTCGATTAGGTGTGCCTAAGTGTTCATATTAGAGTGAAGAGAATACTCCATATAGAGCGAATACGAAGACCGTGGTGCGTTCTAACAAACAGATAATTATGTTTGTTGTTGAGCCTAAAACACTATTCTGTTTTAGATCAGTTTAGGGGATAGAGTATGACACTACATATTCAAAAAACATGTATAATCAAACTGGGAGGATCATTATGAAACGCTTAAAATGGGGAATCATACTACTGATGATCATAGGATTAGTTTTAAGTTCGTGTGCGAAGCAAGAAGAAAAAGATCCTGATCCTGAGATCATTCCTGAGTTATTTTCTGAAGTAATTGAATCTGACATTCAGAAACTCCAAGACCTACCTAAAGATCTCATTCGCATCATAGATCAGACCTATACTGTAACTAAAGTATCTGAAACCCACAGCAGAGTAGAGGGGACTTTGGAAATCGAAATGACCACATATGACATGACCTGCAGTTTTCAAATAAATTACTACTATTTCAATAAAGCCTGGATCAAAGAGTCTGAACACTACAACATCGAGCACTATCAAAACATCAGAGTCCAACCAGATCTCCAAAAGATGAATGAGTTGGCTTTTGAGTACGTCAATTCCTGGCCTCCTCAGGAGGTATATGCGGAAGACTTCCGAGTCTTGGAAACTGTATCTGATTTAATGTTAGGAATGATAAAAACGCGTTACGAGTATGATGAACGATGGGGACCTTTGTTTATTACATATGATATTTATATGGTAGGAACCTTTGATCCAGTCTTGGGGTGGACTTATCAATATAAACTTACAGAAAATCCAGTGATCAGTAAGACAACATATTCTGGTACCAAGAAGTTCACCTGGGCTACCATTAGCGCAGAAGAGGATTTTATCAAGATCGAAGATCAGGTTACGGTGACGTTGACCGGAGTCGTTAAAACCATTATTCCAAATGAGGGGACTAGAAGCACCACCATCGAAGAACCATTGATCGCAAGTTTAACTTTCAAAGGGAAGACAGTAAACGCATCTGCAGTATTGACTACAGTAGAAAGCTTTGATGGCGCAATGGGAGTCGAATTGAGATGGGGAGAAGGAACTGATGAAGTATTCGTTTTTATTTATGGATTGAAAAATGAAGAGAATGCTCAGTTTCCTTTCTTCTATGTGATAAGCAATGATGGTTCCATTTCTGAGATGTCGTATTGAGAAATTTGGATAAGTAATAAGCTACGCTAGAGCTGTGTTGAGAATACAGGAATCTCTATGACTAAGTATCATAGTGACGAGAATAATGGTTTCAAAGTGCAACAAAAATGTAACGGATTTCCTATTTTTAATAGAGTTAATCCTATTTTATTCGATATAAATTGACAAAAAGGCTTGTTTATTAAGCTTTTTATCATTTCTGCCACTCAAAAATACTCTTATTCTCTGCTCTCGGTGACGGCACCATGAGACTACGAAGCCTTATTCTGAGTCTGTTCATTTAATTGTGACAGATAAATAAAGAAATATTAGGAATTATTATGAGTGACAAGTCAAGATACCACAGATATACTAAGGCTATTAAAGGAGCTTTTGATGTCTTACCCTAAAACACCACACGTTCGATTATTACTCCTATTATTAGGTGCATGGATCTATTTTATTTTTATTTCGCTCCCAATGGCAGGTTTTCTAGGGTTGTTTGGGGAAAATCAGACCCCATCAACACTAAGCTCATTTCTTTATCTCATCGTGACTTTACCTGCGTTTATTGGTTATGTATTGATCTTCCTAAAAAACATCGGAATGACTAAGAAATTCAATGTGTTGATTTGGCCACTAAATTTCTTTTCACTTCCGATCTTTGGATTGATCTGTATGCTTAGTTTAGGTGGAACTGTTTTATGGTTCTTGCTCTTTCTATTTCCTTCATTTCTTTTTGGGATACCATTATTGACTATTCTAGGACTTAAAAAGGACTTAAAGCATAAACAAAGCTCACCACAAAAAGATAAATGATAGAATAAGCTTAAGGTGAAACCATGACTACACGTATTCATACAATAAAACTTGGGATCGTTAATAGCTATCTCCTCCATAATCAAGATACTTATATACTCATCGATACAGGATATGCTTATCAAAGGGAACTCTTAGAGAAAGCACTGATCGAATGTGGTTGTACACCAGGTCAACTAAAATTGATTGTTTTAACCCATGGAGATGCGGATCATGTGGGAAATGCTGCTTATATAAGAGATCTTTATAAATCCAAAATAGCCATCCATAAACTGGATTCATTGATGATTGAAACTGGAGATGATTCACTAAGCAGGAAAGCAAAATCAGATCATTTATCACTCTTATTTAAAGTGATTAGAAAACTTGGTGTATTGAGTAAACAAGAAAAGATGGAGCTTTTTAAAGCTGATCTCTATTTAGAAGAAGGTCAAAGCTTAGTTGAATATGGATTAGAGGCAAACATAGTATATGTACCTGGTCATACAAACGGATCTATCGGGATCTTAACGAGTGATGGAGATTTCTTCTGTGGTGACCTTATGTACAATCTACCAGGTTTTGGATATATCGATGATTCTATTAAACATCAAAAAAGCATCGAAAGAGTTAAACAACTTCAACCTAGAATGATCTATCCTGGTCATGGGAAAGCCTTTCGATTAAAATCACTACAAAAGTGATTATTCTATAAGATCTTAGTCTTTGTTTGGGAGTCGATCTTTAACAGATGGTAGATCTCTAAAAGCTTGATGAGGTTCACTTTGATACCAATAGGCAGTACTAGACCAATCATCAGAACGATGATTATTATGACCATGTTCAATGGTTACTTTGATGGAAGTGTTAAATAGGATCGGATCTAAAATATGATAGCGATAATAGGTAATCTTACCACCCCAATTTTCATCGCCTCCTAAAATCAAACCATGATAAGGAGCATTGTATTCTTGTCTAGGACACCATCCCATATTGACATAGTCTTCGGTTCCTGTTCCATGTAGACTTGGTGGCCATACTTCTCCATCGATGAAGATCATATCATCACCTTCACCAGGCCAATTCCAAGCTTCTGTTTTCCTTAGGTTATGGATATTTAGATTACATCCAACATAATGACCTTTACCTATGGCTTCCAACAAAACATAATTATCTTTACCTGTTTTGTTTTCTCCACCAAATAGGAATTCTTCATTCGATAAGGATCCTTGTGGGAGTCCTTGAGTAGGGTTCTCTCTATTCCAAAAGGCATGAAAACGAAGCTTATCTTCAGTAATTTCTTCTTCTACATAATCGATATAGAAGTATAGGATGACTTTAGAATCACACTGGTTCTCTATTTCAATTCGTGCTTTCTTATAAGGCATAGGAAACCAACAGTTAAATGCTTTCCCATCTTCAGGACTCATCTGAAGAGGAGCGGAGATGAAGTTTCGATGTAGCCCATGTCCCATCCCAAAGAAATCTCCAATGGGGACTTCAACACTTGGATAAGGTTCATCATCCCAAAACATTCGAAGTACAATTTTTCTTAGATAGGCTTCCTCAAAAGTAAAGTTTTCATTGGCTGTGGTTATCCAGATGTGTTGTATGGTTCCGGACTTTGATACATTCATCAAGGTCCTTTTTTCATTGACCTCAATCAGAAAACTATCCTTATTCCCACCACTACGATCATAACTGGATTCACGTTTTCGTTGTCCGAATTTTTCTTGAGCTAAAGATGATAGTGAATTAAAAGGATCATGAGTCATATGGGTTACCTCGATTACTTATAGTATAAACCAATGCGGATATAATGCTTGTCTAGATTAAGCTCGCCTGAAGCTTTAACATTGTGAATAATAATAAAAAATATACGATTATTTAATAATGGGGAGATTCAGTGCTAAACTATTTATAAAGTCAGTGAATATTATATAATCAAAATATTTTGAATACATAGAAACCATAACGGTGAAAGGAAAGGGATTTTATGAAACTTGGAAAAATGTGGATCGTGGTATTTTTCGTTTTATTGAGTGGATGTGCTCCTGTTGCGGAAGAATGTGAAGTATGCGAAGAGTGTGAGGTCAATCCTTTCCCTGAAGGACTGGTATTACCTCAAGTATTTATCATGACAAAACTTAACTATACTACTGAGGATCTTACAGCACTTAAAACCAATGTAGTGGATCCTTTAGTGGCTTATTTTGAAACCTTGGATCAAACAGTTGTTTCAATCTATATCGATAATGACAATCGAGGAGGATTGGTAAAACAAACCTTTACAATAGAAGTCATCATATCAGATAATGATGGGAATGCTGATCCTATCTATTATGGTTTTTTACATTCTAAAGTTGATGGAGTTATACCAGTGTGGGTCATGGAGACGATGGAGTAGAATTAAGTGCTTATGTCATATAGTCTACAAAACGAGATATACATGTATCTCGTTTTGTTTTCCTAAACATAATTTTGAGTGGTATATAATGCTTGGCCTATAAACACTTCTTTTAACTTTTTAGGGAGTATAATGAATTAGCAACGAATTCATTTAAGGAGTACACATGGATAAACAATATATCGATCAATTGATCAAAAAAGGTAGAGATTCTATGAAGATGCCTATTGAGGATCCCGAATATAGATCCGATCAAGATCTTAAGTTACCTCAACCTATATTGGCTAAAGAAGCGATGAGATCTGAATCGATCGATTTACCGATAGATTTTGAAAATTTATCCATAGAGAATGACTTCTTAAGGATCATCAATACAAGACAATCTGTACGTAATTATAGTGAAGAAGAATTATCTTTATTGGAACTCTCTTATCTACTTTGGTGTACTCAAGGAGTAAAGGAAATACGTGGTCAGAATTATGCGACGATACGAACTGTACCTTGTGGTGGTGCTCGTCATCAATTTGAGACCTATATGATTATTCAAAATGTAGAGTCCTTAGAAGATGGGTATTATCATTATCTTCCTTTGATTCATAAAATTGAATGTTTATCCACTCATCAAGATCTCAAACCTTTCATCATAAAGGCCTTAGGTGATCAAGCGTGGGCCGCTAAAGCAAACATCAATTTCTTCTATAGTGTGGTCGCTTATCGATGTGAGTGGAGATATGGGATCTATGCCCATAGAGTAGCTTTGATCGATGTAGGACATATCAGTCAGAATATGTATTTAGCCGCAACCTCCATTCATTTAGGAGGATGTGGGGTTGGCTATCTCAATGAAGCAGTACTCAACGAAGCCTTTGAATTGGATGGGGAAGAGGAGTTTATGTTTTATGCATTTCCAGTAGGAACCTTAGATAAAAATATAAAGCTTACAGTGAAAGATCCTTATGATTTTATTCGATAAACACTGTTCTATCAAGATACAACTAATCAATCCTTTATCCTATCAATGTTTTGCGTTAAATATAAATTCTTGGTATGATGAACCTATAGTTATGGGGAGGGTAATATAATGAAATGGAATTCAATTGCAGAGTATCTATCACTTGTTTTTGTGATTATCTTGATTTTTTATTCATGGGATAAAAAAACAATCAAAAACCTTAAAAATAGGTTATTCCGCTTGTTTCTTCAATTTGTCTTTTTTGAAATTCTTTGCTCTATCCTTTCAATCATAGCGATTGAAAATTATAGTTTAATTCCCACAGGTTTGAATCAAGTGATCCAACTCATCTACTTCTTATCAACACCAATATTATCTTTATTATTTACTCAATATATGATTGCAGTAGGATGGGAAGAAGATAGAAGAATAAAATCCTATTTGTATATCGTAATCATTCCTTATCTTTTATATACTTCATTTATTATTTCAAATCTATTTACACATTCCTTGTATTCGATTGATGAAGTCTTAGGGTTTACCCAAGGGAAGTTGTTTATTCTGACGTATGTTATTCATTTGCTTTATATCTTACTAATGTTTATCATTGCTTATTTCAGTAGGTTTAAGTTATCTGAACGCTTACCCAATGTATTGCTTTCATTTCCGGTTATATCATTGATGATGCTTATCGTTCAATTGGTATATCCTGAAGTTATTTTATCTGGATCAGCAGCATCGGTTATCGCACTCATTGTTTACCTTTATATTCAAGATAAACAACAAGATGAACTTAAACTAAGTGAAGAAAGATTTAGAAACTTATTTACGCTTAAGGGAGATGCCATATTCGTCATTGATCGATTAAAAGGAGATATTCTTGAGGTCAATGATTCAGCGTGTACAATTTATGGCTATACAAAAGAGGAGATGTTAGGACTAAAAAATACAGATATGTCATTTGAACCTGAAGCTACAGAAAAGGCAGCCAATGAGTTTAAAGGCGGTTATACACAAATACCTCTTAGATATCATAAGAAAAAAGATGGGACTATTTTTCCAGTTGAAATAACAGCAACCTTTTTTACTTGGAAAAACAGAGAAGCTATTCTTGTGGTCTCAAAAGACATTACTGATCGTCAAATCTCAGAGAATAAGCTCATCTATTTAAGTTATCATGATCAATTAACTGGACTCTATAATAGACGTTTCTTTGAAGAAGAACTTTTGCGTTTAGATACCAAACGTAATCTTCCCATCAGTATCGCAATGGGGGATGTGAATGGTTTAAAGATGGTCAATGATTCTTTTGGACATCTAAAAGGAGATCAACTCTTAAAAAGCGTAGCCTATGCGATGCAGAGAGCTTGTCGAGAAGATGACATCATTGCTCGTTTAGGAGGAGATGAATTCGCACTCATTCTACCAAACACGAATAGTATTGATGCTGAAAAAATAGTCTCAAGAATCATGGAAATTGCGAGTGAAGAAAAAATAGAAGGATTAAATATATCCATATCTTTTGGTCATCAAACAAAGACTTTAGAAGAAGAAAATATGAATACGATCATAAGAGAAGCTGAAGAAAGAATGTATCGACTAAAGCTCAACGAAAGTTCCAGTATGAGAAATAAAACAGTGACCTTGATCATGAATACTCTGTTTGAGAAAAACAATCGTGAAATGGAACACTCTGAACGAGTAAGCGAGATCTGTATAAAAATAGCCATTGAAATGGGTCTAGATAAGGATTCTCTTAATCGACTCCGCACTGCAGGTTTGATGCATGATATTGGTAAAATCGGAATAGAAGAAGAAATCTTAAATAGTAAAACCATTTTAACTCAAAAAGAATGGATCGAAGTCAAGAAGCATTCTGAGATCGGATATCGTATCTTAGCTTCTTCTACCGATTTCTCAGATATCGCAGAAGATGTTTATGCTCATCATGAAAGATGGGATGGGAATGGTTATCCAAGAGGCATAGAAAAGGAACATATCACAATCTTCGCACGTATCATAGCGATTGCGGATTCCTATGATGCGATGGTCTCAGAACGTCCATATCGAACTTATCGTAAATCGATGAGTATTGAAGAAGCCATAACTGAAATCAAGAAAAACGCTGGAACACAATTTGATCCAAGTCTAGCGAAAATATTTGTTGAGAAAGTCATGCATCAACCTTGGTAATCTATATCCAAATGTTTTAGTAATTATCTAAAGACTCAATAGTATTCTCTGTAGAACCTTCTTTCTATGGTAAATAGTAGGGTCTTTTCTTATTATTATCGTATAGACTTTATAAATTTGGATTAACTCAAATTTGAGATATAATAGAAATGTAGCACAGATGTGTTATCAGACTAAATCCTATGTGTCTTGGGTCTTATCCCACCACGGTGCAATTTAACCTTGTTATTTTGTATGCCGGATTTGTTTGTAAAAGGGGTTCGAATCCCCTGCTCTTCAGAGAGTGCTTGGTTGCACGATATAAAATGAGGATCTTTGAAAACCCATTTA
>CAIXIN010000113.1 GCA_903919545.1 uncultured bacterium
ACCAGTTTAATGACTGAGGTGGTTGCGGTATCGACCACTAAGACTCTTAGATTGACTCTCGTACATAAATTGATATAGGTAGTCAAAGCTTTTTCTGATATCGCCACAGCCAATAAACGAATATGTGTTTTATGTGCTTCGGTGCTTTCATCAAGAATAACAAAATCGATGATAAAATCATGAGCTAGATCCATCGTAGCGATCATTTCGCTTCTTACCATAAAAGGGATACGTTTATCATCTACTTTAGGGATGGTTAGTTCACGATAAATGACAGAAGGATTGTTGATACACAAGGTACATTTCTTCTCTTTGATATCATTTTCTTCAAGTGCTTTGTTTAGAGCGAAAGCAACTGCTGCAGGATCGTTGATCCCTTTAGCATCGATCCAACCTTCTTCCAAGTCGACCACACAGGTCTTCTTGTAATGGATACGATTTTTGGTGACTACGGTCTGAACAACAAGCATCTGTTTCAAACGTATTTCTATAGATAGTGGCATAAAGTGCTCCTTCTTTCCTTTTCCTAGACTTGTCCAACATTGTTATACATTGTAAAGATCGGCTGCATGATCGAGATAACGATAAAGGCAATAATGACGCCCATGATCACAAGCATTGCGGGTTCGATCAACGCAACCATTCTTTGTAGGGCTGTTTCAGATTCCCCATCGAAATAATCAGCTGTTTTAGATAAGATGTCCCCTAAAGATCCTGATTCTTCACCAATAAAGAGCATAGAACTTAACATAGGATCAAAGGCTCCAGTATTGGCGATGGCTTTAGAAATGTATTCACCTCTACTTACTTGAGAGATAACTTCATCAAAACGACGAACAAGGAATGTATTTCCTAAAACTTTACCTGTGATTTCAATCATATCTAAGGCTTGAACACCACTTAGATATAATGAAGCAAAGGTACGTGCACAACGTGCAGAATAGATGGTTCTGTTGAGTTTACCGATGATGGGCATCGTCAGTAAGAATCGATCGATTTCATATTTGACATCGGGCATTCTTAATGCGAAACGGCCACCTACGATCAATACAACCAAGGCGATGAGGATGATATACCACTGATGGATTACGAAACCACTAAATGCCAAGAGAACTTTTGTGGTAGCTGGCATATCTTCTGCAGGAAACATATTGGTTATGGTGGGTAGAACAAAGGTAACTAAGACCAAAACTACTGATATGGCCAAGACAGATAGAATTATTGGATAAACCAAAGCAGCTTTAATTTTGTTGGATAATTTCATTTCTTTATCGAAATGATCAGCCATTCTGTTCATCGAAGCATCTAAGGTACCACCTGCTTCACCAGCTAAGATCATATTGACTAAAAGCGAGGGAAACATACCTGTCTGTAATTGCATCGCAATGGATAAAGAATTTCCTTTTTGGACATCTTCATACAATTGGGCGAATACTTTTCGAGTACGAGGACTATCTGCTTTATCTTGGATGTTATGAAGAGATTGAGAAATTGGGATACCGGCATTGAGCATGGTTCCTAGTTGTCGACAGAAAATAACCAAACTTTTTAACTTAAGTTTAGTGACACTTACATTATTGACATTGATTTCTTCATAATTCATACAGAATAAACCCTTAAGATGGATCTGCGATAGGAGATGTTCAGGAGAATCCGCAGCTAAGGTATCATTTACAGTATTTCCTGATGCATCTACAGCCGTAAATCGAAATTTTGAAGGCATATGATGGGCTCCTTTCCCTTTGAGCAGAATTATTCTTGAGTGGCTGATTTGGTAAGATTGATGGTCGGTGCTCCAACCAGTCCTGACAAATCTAAAGTGTCTGCAGGAACATAGTTGTTGACTTCAGGGGCATAGGTTATGGTTGGTTGGCTTCCCCCAGCTCCATTGATATATGTTTTTCCGATGACGGCTCCATACAGATTAGCAGCAGAACTCTTACCTGTAATTGTAGCATTAGGCGCATAGATCAACATCGCTTTACCATTAGCGTGTGAATCAAAGATAACACTTGTTCCATTTGTAGCTAAAGCTCCATTAACGATGACAGTATTTAAATTATAGTTTAAATTAGCCGCGATTAAGGATAAATAGAAGGTAGGAGGCACATTTTGAGAAGAGAAGGTAACGGTAACTGCTTCACTGCTGCTGTTATACAGTTGTTCAGCGATGTAAATGATGAAATTTGTTGGTGTTGTTGGGTTACCAATGTCATTTGAAGAATTCATTCTGAATGCGTTGAGGTCAAGATTTGTTTTTGAATTCGTGGTGGATCTTCTAACGTAAATTGTTAGTTTTCCAGGTCCAGTTATCGTAAAGCGATTGTCTAACCATAGTGTATCTGTGATCAAGGTGATGTCTCTATCCAATTGAATTTTAAACGTAGGGGCATCGCCTAAGATCTTGATTGTAGGGACATAGAAAGTTGATCCTAGATTTGCTGGATTAGCTGTAGTTAAGTTATAGGTAACGTTGGCTAAATTACTAATGGTGGTATTATTCGGGATGCTCATACTACGGTTTGAGTCTATGAAGACACAAGATCCATAAGATTGTGCATTGAGTTTAGGAACACCTAATATACTAGGAGTTGCTTTAACAGGAACTTGTTTAACTGTTGGCACTTCTACCTTATAGATGCCTGCCTTACCCGTGATTCCTTTAGTATCATTGATGGCTTGCGTCCAAGTATTACCGTCAAGTTTAACGACAGTTTCTAAAACTGCATCACTAGGGATATAAACTTTATAAGCGCTTGAGTTTTTTCCAAATATAATAGCCCCATCGGTTTTTAATGTGGTTTGTACTGGCCCATGAATTTGGACCCCAATAAAGGTGGTTCCTGAAATGGCCATAAATGCGTTATTGAATGCTGTACCACCTGAGGCATAATTGACTTCAATCTGTTTGGTCAATAAACGATGAACAGATCCAATGTATCCTTCTGAATTGAGTTGATACTTATGAATGGTGCCTGTTTCACTGGTGATGACAGAGATCCATACTTGAGCGTAGGAAGTCTTTCCCCCATTGTCACTGAATGGAATCGTTAATTTATTGCTGACAGGATATAAGGCTACAATAGAGTCCATATTCGTAAAGAAAGTACTCATTGGACTTGGGTTGTTGGTCTTGTTATAGTTGTATTTTTCAGTTACGACTTGCGTTAAATAATTAATGCCACCTTCAGCCACATAATAGGCTTCCATATGGTCGGAGGTTTGTGTCGATTTATTAAGGTTTCCAACAGTAATAAAAACAACACCTGATATGATGATGGTCATAACCAATAAAACAATCATGACATAGGTTAAGACAACACCGGACTTATTCATAGTGAGTCTGCGTTTGAGCTGATTCATAAATCAATCTCCTTTTCTTAGAACGATCGCACTGGTATAGGATTGGTGTGATCCTTGGCGATCGTTAATGGTAGATATCTGTATACTGACTGTATTACCGCTAACTGTACATGAAAAACTAGCAATACGATCCGCTAAGAGTGTTCCATTTAAACTTAGTGTTTTAGTAGTACTGTTTAAATCGTAAATATAAGTAGTAGAAGAGGTTACGACTTGACATGCAGTACCCACTATATTTACGGCTGATGCACGTCTGATATTTGACTCAATCGATGTGGTAACGATATTTAGGCTGTCTTGATTGGCAGACTTTGTTTCATCTGTTTTATACATATCAACACTAAGCAATAGAACAGAAATGACCGTACCTAAGAGTATCGTTGTTACGGTAAGAACTAAGATAAGTTCCATTAAAGTATAGCCTTTTTTGTTTTTCATTTTATTTGAACAACAGGATTGTTTCAGCCTGTGCTGCAGGTACATTATAAGGATTATTGATCTTGGCCACGTTGACGATGACTTTATCCATCCCATATAAAGGGGAGTCTTCGGTGATGGCGATCGTGTAGGTATAATCAGTGGTGGTTTTCGTAAAGGTTTTTGTCGAACCAGAAACAACTGGAGTTGAATAAGCGGTGGTTAAAATGGTGACTGTTTGAGCTAATGTTTTCGTTGTGGAATACCCATAGATTTCTTCTACTGTGGCTTGAGCTTTACTAGAGAGTTCAACAGAGACCTGAGAAACCGTATTGAGTTTGATCCCTATTAAAAAAGCCGGGAATATTCCAACGACTAAAATTGCGAAAATCGCCATTGCAATGATTACTTCTACGAAAGTAAACCCCAACTTAGTTTTAATCATAAGATCAAATACTACCGTTTTCCTTTCTGAAAATGAAAACAATTCAATTGTGCAATTGACCGGTCATGGTTCTAATGAACTTTAGACGTCGAACTTTGTGTCCCACCCTTTCAGATGGTTTACCAAGAATATTAAGACTTTTCTATGATTATTATATCATCATTTTAGTTTTGAATAGTATTGTAAATACCTAAAAATGTATGTTTCAAGTCGTTTTTAAGCTTAAGAGGGATATTTTTCCTTAATCCATGACGTTAATAGTGAAATCTCCAGTGATTAATAAGCATCATGAAGTTTCCTTATGGATCTAAGAGGTTATAAATAATCCAGTTCAAGGACTTTTTCTAAAGTACTATTCTTACGCAGGATAAGAAACCTGAGTGGAATAAATCTTATAGGTGGGTTATAATATAAAAAAACAGTGAT
>CAIXIN010000114.1 GCA_903919545.1 uncultured bacterium
GAACCATCTGGTTTCTTTAAGTAAAAAACGTCAGATTTCCCATTATAGAACTGACGAGATAAATAAATCGTAATCAACCCATAATCATCTAAATGGGCTTCGTATTTTACACTTTTTCTCACGTTTAGATTATACCTCATTTAATGTGCTATGCAAGAAGAGAGTCCCTATGAATGTCCCAAAAAGACATAGTAGGATCATCCCTAGAAATCCAAAGCTTTGATAGAATAAAGGTCCAAATCCATTCACCAATAACCCATACACAGCACCTGTTAAACTCATCAGCATGATCACAGTCCCGCTTTGTCTACTATAACGTACAGCCAACATAGGATTGATCAAACCTACGATCGCATCATAGCCTAAAGAAAAGACCACAGACACCGGTATGATGATCAAAGGATTAAGACTCACCATTGGGATTAGACCCACTAAAGCAACGTATAAGCCTCCCTGAAAGAGCTTGGTCATCCCAAATCGTTTATTCAGAAAGAAGATCACAAAGGCAGAGGCGATCGATCCTAAACCTATCATCGAGTAGATCGATGAGATCTGGATCTGAGGATAACCTTTCTCACTTAAAAACACACTTAGAAAGTTAAAGAAGACAACGCCTGGTAAACCTGTCGCTAAGCTTACTCCTAAGAATTTTCTTACGGTCTTGTCTTTTAATAAGAGCTTAAGATCGATAAGCGTAAGATGATCTTGATGAGATGAACTAACCTGAGGGATCATAAACAAGGCCAACCATAAAACAACACTTAGCCCAAATAGACAAAGATATAGAAACTGAAAACTGGTCGCTTCTACGATCGATGAGGCTAAGATCGGTGATACAAAGACCCCTAACGCAAAAGATAACTTTAAGAAAGCAGAAGTATTGCCCATATGTTTATGATCTAAGAATTTTGATAGGTAAGAAACGATAAGTCCTAATATGGCGAAGTATCCTAAACCAACTAAGAAACGAGCACTAAAATACATCAGTACCGTTGAACTAAAAGCCGCTAGTAGATGACCTAAGACAAAGATAAAGGTCCCACCGATCAAGATCGACTTGGTTCCTCTTTTATCCGCAAGGTACCCAAAGATAGGTGATAAGAGTCCTGCCGCCACGAAACCTAGGTTCAAGAAGGTCGCATTCGACGAAGGTAAATCATAAAAAGAAGTAATACTTGGAGCCAACGAAAAAACCATACTCATCGTAACACTGGCCATAAACTGAAGGATCAATAAGATCCCGATCGTGATTTTTTTATTTCGTAAAGTCATTACATTACTTTACACGATAAAGCTCTGTTCGTAAAGTGAAGGCTAGGTTATACTCCAATAAAAAACAGCTTTTCAGCTGTTAGTTTCGTAAAGATTTAATATGCCAGATCTCTTCTGCGTATTGTCTGATCGTACGATCTGAAGAGAAGAATCCAGATTGAGCGATATTGACCAAGCACATCTTGGCCCAATAGGTCTGATCGTTGTATCGACGTTGGACCTCTTCTTGGGCATCCACATAAGATCTAAAGTCAGCTAAGAGGAAATATTCATCGTTTCTAAACATCAGTTCATCATAGATGATCTTGAATTCATCACGACTTTCACTAAACGAACCATCGATCAATGAATCTACCACGGCCTTTAATTCAGGATCCGCATTGTATTTATCCCATACATTGTAGCCTTTTAACTTAAGGGCTTCGATGTCGTCTACTTTTAATCCAAAGATCACATCATACTGTGGGCCTACATGTTCATGGATTTCGACATTGGCTCCATCTAAGGTACCTAAGGTTAAAGCTCCATTCATCATAAACTTCATATTACCTGTACCACTGGCTTCTTTACCAGCAGTTGAGATCTGTTCAGATACATCGGCCGCATTCATTAAGATCTCCGCTGTAGAGACATTATAGTTAGGTAAGAATACTACTTTGATGTACTTAGAGATCATAGGATCGTTATTAGCGACGACTCCAACGCTGTGGATAAGCTTAATGACCTTCTTCGCGAAATAATAGCCAGGTGCTGCTTTAGCCGCAAAGATAAAGGTCCTTGGGGTCATCGTAAAGCTAGGATCTTTCTTGATCTTTTGGATCAAGTAAATGATATGCATCACATTAAGCAATTGACGTTTATAGGCATGTAGTCTTTTCGCTTGGACATCAAAGATAGAATTCGTATCGACTTTGATCCCTGTCGTTTTTTCGATATGGGCCGCTAAGATCTTTTTACGTTTGGCTTTGACTTCTAAGAATGCCTTTTGGATATTAGGTTTATCGATGTGTTCCATGAGACGTTGTAAGGTCTCAGGTTCATAGAGATAATCTGAGCCTATCGTCACGTCAAGAAGATCTCTCAATTGAGGATTAGAATAGACGAGCCATCTTCTATGGGTGATCCCATTGGTCTTATTGTTGAACTTCTCAGGGAATAATAAATAGAAATCTTTAAAGAGATCCTTGATCAAGATGTCTGTATGAAGTTTCGCTACCCCATTGACGGAGAAAGCCGAAACGATCCCTAAATGAGCCATTTGGACTTGCCCATCACGAATGATGGATACTCTATTAATCAGATCAGTTTGTTGAGGATATTGACGTCTAACGCCTTCTAAGAATCTTCGATTGATTTCTTCGATGATCATATAGATACGAGGTAATAGTCTTTGGATATAATCGATAGGCCATTTCTCTAACGCTTCAGCCATGACCGTATGATTGGTATAGGCAAAGATGCGTGATACGATCGGCCAAGCTTCATCCCATGTATAGTGATGTTCATCCATAAGGACTCTCATGAGTTCAGGGATAGCTAAGATAGGATGGGTATCATTCAATTGGAATACGAGCTTATCAGCCATATTGTCTAAAGAAGGATAGACTCTAAGATGAGCTTTGATGTTGGAAGCGATCCCAGCACTACTAAAGAAGTATTGCTGTTTCAAACGCAAGAAACGTCCATGTTCAGTAGAATCATCTGGATATACGTTTTGACAGATTTCTCTTAATTCATTGATGTATTGTCTAAAGTCCTTATCGGTAGGTAAATTATCAGAAGCTTCTGCTGACCATAGTCTTAAGGTATTGGTTTGATCAGTACCTCTTCCTACAATAGGCATATCATAAGGAACCGCTAAGACAGACTCATAATCGACATGGTTGAATATGATTTCCACGCCTTCGCCTTTCTGCATTTCGATTCTTCCCCAGAATTTAACTTCTACAGAATGTTTAGGTTTACGAACTTCCCATACATTGCCTAAACGAAGCCATTGATCAGGAACTTCGACTTGGTAACCATCGACGATCTTTTGTTTAAAAAGCCCATATTCATATCGAATACAGTTCCCATGACCTGGTAAGCTCATCGAGGATAAGGAATCCATAAAGCACGCCGCTAAGCGTCCTAGACCTCCATTACCTAGACCAGCATCAGATTCCATGTCTTCTAGTTGATTAAGATCGATGTCGAGTTCTTTTAAACCATCTTTTACCACATCATAGATCCCAAGGTTCATAAGGTTATTGGTTAGTAATCTTCCGATTAAGAATTCCATCGAAAAATAAACCAATTGTTTGGCTTCTAACTGCGCTACTTCTTCCTTGGTATTCTTCCAATGGATCGAAGCATAATCCCTAACCATTTCTCCTAGAACCATATAACGTTCAGTACGATGTGATTCTGAAACTGAACGACCATAATTTTCAATAACTCTTTGCGTAAAATCTCGTTTAAACTCAAATTTGTCTTTAAACATCCAAGACCTCCTTAAAAAGCACGTGCTTATTTTAGCATAAAACTTGCATAATGCTCAATGATTTATCGACGGTACTCAAACATGATCCCCGCAAATGGGGCAATTCTGATGTTGATGGACTGAGGATATCCATGTGAAGGATAGTCTTCTGAGTTGAGTGGGAAGTAATTACACATGTTGTTTCCGTTATAAATATCCTTCTCAGTATTCATGATCTCTGTATAAAGACCCGCATGAGGAACCCCTAAGCGGAAGTGTTCAAAGGCATTAGGTGTCATATTCAATACGACAACGACCGTTGAATGTTCATCTTCTCTTTGGTAAGAATAGATGCTTTGGCTCGCATTATCCGCATCGATCCATTTGAATCCAGGATGCGCATAGTCTTGATTGCTTAAGGCTGTATGATAAAAATAGACGTGATTTAGATCTCGTATATAACGATGGAACTTGTTGTGGGCATCAAAACCCAATAAGAACCAATCAAGTTCTGTATTCTCATCGAATTCTTTAAACTGGGCCAATTCATTGCCCATAAAGTTAAGTTTCTTACCAGGATGGGTCATCATATATAGATAAAGGTTTCTTACTTGAGAGAATTTCTGTTCATAAGACCCCCACATCTTATTGATGATGGTTCCTTTCCCATGGACAACTTCATCATGAGATAAAGGCAAGATAAAGTTTTCTGAATAGAAATAAGCCATAGAGAAGGTCAATTGATGATGATGGAATTGTCTATAGATAGGATCTAATGCGTAATACTTCAAGGTATCATTCATCCAACCCATATCCCACTTATAGTCAAAACCAAGGCCCATATCGGTTGTAGGATGGGTAACCTTAGGAAAGTCTGAGGAATCTTCCGCAATCATGGTGACACCAGGATAGCGTACATTGAGGTAATAGTTCAATCGACGAATGAAAGCTACAGCTCCATCATTGGATCCGTTTTGTTTATTACCGTGCCAATAGATGAGGTTACTGACCGCATCGACACGTAAACCATCGATATGATAGGTCTCCATCCAAAACGAGGCAGAAGACATTAAAAAGGATCTTACTTCTTCTTTCCATAAATCAAAGTTTTGTGTATCCCATTGACTGTTCGCATCTTTTTCATTTTGATATTCATAAAGAGCTGAACCATCGAAGTATCTCAAACCGAAATCATCTTTTACGAAATGAACAGGGACGAAATCTAATATGACCCCGATATTATTGATGTGACATTGATTGATCAAATGCATGAACTGTTTAGGTGTCCCATAACGTGAAGTCAATGAGAAATAACCATGGGCTTGATAGCCCCAACTACCATCAAAAGGATGCTCAATAAGAGGCATCAGTTCAATGTGGGTATAACCCATGTC
>CAIXIN010000115.1 GCA_903919545.1 uncultured bacterium
AAGGATTATAGAGATAAAAAAAACAACTATGTTATAGAAGAAAAATATTTAGATGCTGTCTTCATTATTGGGGAATCAGAAATTTCTCCAAAAGCATGGATAGGTTATTCTGCTCGCAACTTGAGATTTGTTTCCACTTCTGCAAATACTAACATTCATGTAAGTACTGACATACTTGCTCCGAATGGATCTCAACAGTTTACTCTTTTGTATTCTCAAGTTACTTCTGTTACAGGTGTATTATCAATCGGGGGTAAAGACATCAATTTACAGCTAGGTGTTTCATCAAGTTCTACTGTTACAATTACGCGATCGTATAATTATACGTGTCCTGTAACAGTGGAAGGAAGGAGTGTTATTTCTTGTTCTGTCACTTATTATCCTATGCTCACGGGATATTATTTTGATGAGTACTGGCTTGAATTTAAACAAGGGTCGGGTTATGCTAAAGTTTTGACAGGATTCTGGCAATATGTAAGGTTTTCATTGCAATAATATATAAATTTAAAGAATATATCGTTTTTTGTAAGAATATCTTGAAAATGTCAAATGTATTTCTGGTGCTTTCCCATAAGATTCCCCCCTTTAAGTTCAGTATAGTGTTTTTTCTAAACTGTCTATTTATTGGGGGGCAACACTTATTCAAGTGTTGTTTTTTGTTTAGAATTATCCGCCCCAACCACCAATCATAATAACTACGCTGATGGCGATTCCATCCTTGAAATAGATCATATAGTATTTTTCAATACTTGTCCCGAAAAAACTTACTTCTGCGTCCTCTACGATGTATCCTGCACTATAGATTTCAGTAGTGCTATTTTCTACATAAAAGATCTTATCAAACTCTCCGTACTTATCAATGATAGAACTAACTTGACTGCCTATAATGAATCGATCATTGTATTTGAAGTGTGTTGGATGATCGTACCAATAAAACCCTCCAACGATAAGTAAAATAAGTGCTGCTAATCCAAAACTTATAAATGCATTACTTTTAAAAATCTTCATTTTTTACCCCCATATGGTTATGTGTACTAAGTTCCCAATTTTGAAAAATATAATAGTCAATAATCAAATGATATTTTTTATGGTTGCTGTTTATAGATCATGATGTCGAAGGAATTACGATCACCAGGATAACCTGCACGACTGTATTCTAGAATGTTCTCATCTTGATCCGTTGCGATGGTCTTGACTTCATGAATGGCAGAACCTTTAGCGATATTGAGTAGATTGGCACCTTCATCTGAGACGATGATCGCATCGACAGTTCTTCTAGCTAAAGCGATATAGCGATTATAGTCGCTTTCGAAGATGTGATAAAGAGGGCGCTTTTCTAGATCTTTCTCTAGAAGACTTGGGAATAAATGATGAGGGACATAAGTATCTACGATCATCATAGGAACCCCATTACCACAATAGAGAAATCTTATATGAAGTACTTCTTGAGGGGCTTGAAGTTTAAGAAGCGTATGAAACTTAGTGTCTATTTTTAGGATCTCTTTGGTGATGACTCTGGTTGAAGGGATCATCCCTACTCGATTCATATCATCCTCGAAAGTAGAGAGCTCTTGAAAGAAATGGCTCTGTATTTCTTTTTCTCTTATGAAGGATCCTTTGCCTTTGATACGGCTTATGATCCCATCTGAGATGAGTTCAGAGTAAGCTTGTCTTATGACAGGTCTACTGATCGAAAAGCGTTCACAGAGCTCTTCTTCGGTTGGTAATTTATCTCCAGGTTTTAAGGTACCTTCTTGAAGGGCTTTTAAAATAGAATCTTTGAGTTGAGCGTAAAGAGGGGTAGGTAAATAACGAGAGATCTTGATGTAGTTCATAAGGTCCTCACTTTCTATCTCTTCTGACGATGACGTCAAAAGTATTACGTTCACCAGGGAAAGAGGCGATCGAGACTTCCATCAGTCTTCCTAAAGTATCATAAGTAAAAGATTGGACACGATGAACCGCGGATCTTTTTTCAACATCCAATAGATTCGCATCGATATCACTTACCAATTGCGCATTATAAACGTTGTAGGTCTTATGGACTGGTCTTTGGTATTTGGCTTCAAATACTTGAAAGAGGGAATTGACTCCGAAATCTACTTTTTCTAAATGAGGGAATTGTTTAAGATCGATGTAGGAATCTTCCAAATAGACTGGGATATTATCTGCGGATCTTAAGCGTTTAAAGTGAAGACACTCTTCGCCTTCTTTCATACCCAATAAGGTAAACACATGAGGATCATTATGGATGACTTCTACGACCAAGACCTGTGTCTTTGGGCTTTTGCCTAAACGATCCATTTCTCCTGAGAAGTTATAAAGTTCACTGGTGAAATTACGACTGATGACTTGTTTAGTAACGAAAGTGCCTTTGCCTTTCATTCTGATGAGGACCCCTTGAGCTAAGAGGTCAGCGTAGGCTTGTCTAACGACAGGTCGACTGATATGAAAAGTATCACAAAGTTCATCTTCTGTAGGAAGTTTGTCTTTGTTTTTTAGGGTACCATCATCGATGGCTTGACGTATAGAATTACGTAATTGGATGTATAGAGGTATACTGGAAAACTTATTGATTACGATATAACGCATAAGTCCTCCTTTCATGCTTATTGTAATGATAGTATATCATATCATTGCGACCTCATAATACAGATTAAGGTCATTGTTGTTGGGTCAAAGCTTGGTTTCGATGCGTAAAGACATAGCCTAAAGTAATCAATAATGGGATAAAAAGAAGCGCTCCTAAAGCGAATAAACTGGTGGTCGCATTGGTCATGCTTGCTAAGCTGCCCATCATCATTGGTGCCAAGACACCAGATAAATTCCCATATAGGGCTCCACCTACCAATTGACCTGAGATCTTAAGGGAAGGATGAGATGCCTCATAGATCAAATGTTTAGAGGTGATCATAAACAAAGGAAAGGTCAACATTTGGATAAAGGTAAATCCAAGCATGGTTCCTATTGATCCACTCCAAGAGAATAAAAACATCTTAACGCTCATTGCGATTGTGGCGACGATCAAGATTTTTATCGATCCAAATCTTCTCATCAACTTTGCACCCAATAGAAATATTGGAAGTTCAAATAAAGCTTGGGCACTAAAGAACCATGCGATCTGAGATGCTGAAGCCTTAAGCTCAATCATCTTCATCGTAATGGTCATATCTTCTACCCCAATCACAAAGAACACAAAGAAGAAGACAAGGACCCACATCGAATATAAAGGCGTAAAAAGCTGTTTTAAACGTACCTTTTCTTGAACTCGTTTTAGTGGAGATACATCTGGGGTCATGAAGATTAAGACTATGCCTATTAAGCCCAAGATCACATTGATGGGTAAGATGGCTTTGAATCCATAGACATCCACAAACTTCACTAAGAAGCCTAAGGATAATGCGAAACCAATCGATCCAAAGGCACGTATGGCCCCATAATGAGTCCTAATCGAGGCATCTGATTCCACAGCCCAAGAATCCAGAATTCCAGATAATAATCTTGATAAAGAAGCTGCGATGATCCCAAACACAAAGACCATATAAGAAGCTGCTGAACTGTTGAAGAGAAGGGCGGTGATGATCATCGCACAGATCAAAGCACCCATTACGAAAGGTTTCAACTTACGATAAAGATCTGCAAGTTTCCCAATCAGAGTGGATAAAATGATTCCACTGATCGCTCCTATAGAATATAAAAAGCCGATCTCTTGATTGGAGTAACCCAAAGAGTTCAGCAAAGGTGTGAGTAAAGTACTAGGTAAAGCTGAAAACATAAAATAAATCATAAACAAAGCAGCGAAAGAAATAAATCTCTTAGATGAAGTACTCATTATAGGGATCTAATAGCTCTTACAGAAACGATCCATTAGTTCCTTATTGTGTTGATCGGCTCCATCTAAATTTGAACTACGAAATACAGGCACTTCAATATCAAGTGCTTTTATCTTAGAAGCGACGAGGATACTTAAAGATTGCGCCATAAACGCTCCTATGATGGTTGAACTGGAACCCATCATTAAGCCATCCGACAATTCAAAACCTGCATCTCCCCAAGCCCCACAATTATCGATGACGACATCTGAATAAGACGCTAAGTTTTTACCTGAAGGATGTCTAGAGCTTATTACTTTGGATTGTTTTTCGTTGATGAAGACGATGACTGTAAGACCTTCTTCTTTAGCCAATCTGGCCAATTCTATAGGCATCGCATTACGTCCTGAGTTACTTGCGATCAATAAGACATCACCTTTTTCCATATGGTAGAGATCGAAATAGACTTTAGCCATATCTAAGGTTCTTTCAATCAAAGTTGATTTAAGCGGATGATCCGTTAAACTGAGCTCATTTTGTAGAATAGGGGTCACATAAGCTAAACCACCAGCTCTTGCGTAGAATTCTTCCGCAACCATATGCGAGTGACCACTTCCAATAACTAAGAATCTTTTTTTCGATAGAAAAGCTTCAACGATGGTGTTGGAAGCCGCTTCTAAGGCTTTGCCTTGAGTATTTTGGAAGGTCTGAAGAACCAGATTGATCTGGTCGGAATAAGCCGAAAGCAGTGAAGATGAGTTACCCATAAAAAACTCCTTCTAGCGTGCGCTTTTTTACAATATCATTATATCATGACAATATGGCATTTGCTTACTTGACATGAGTTATTGTCATGCTATAATTTGACCATTGAGAAATGTAAGCGGTTTCCAAAACCGCTCTTCGAAAGGGGCAGTTTATGAAGAATATCGTGTTGATTTGTGCAGCGGGAATGAGTACCAGTATGTTGGTAACGAAGATGGAAAAAGCCGCTGCTGAAGATGCTTATGATTGCCATATCCAAGCGTATGCGGTCAATGAAGCACCCAATGTGATTCCAGCTGCGGATTTTGTTTTATTGGGTCCACAAGTACGCTTTAACTTAAAAACTTTTAGAGCTCAGTATCCAGATAAGAAAATCGAATTGATCGATATGCAGATGTATGGAACTATGAATGGTAAAGCTGTCTTTGATGTCGCTAAGAAGCTCATAGGTTGATGATGGAAGGCTTAGAACTCATTTGTTTTCAGATCATTTCTGCAGTAGGAACCGCAAGATCGATCTTCATAGAAGCCATTAGAGAAGCTAAGGATGGCAATATCCAATCCGCTAGAGATATGATTGAAGAAGGGGCCAAAGTCTTTACACAAGGTCATCATAGTCATATGGAGCTTATTCAAAAAGAAGCTTCTGGAGAAAAAACAGAGATCAATCTCTTATTGATCCATACAGAAGACATGTTGATGAGTGCAGAAAGCTTTAGGATCCTAGCCATAGAATTTATCGATCTCTACGAAATAATGTACGACAAAAAATAAACATCTCAATCGAGATGTTTTTTTATCGTATTTGACCTTCCCCAAAGATTTTATATTTATAGGAGCACAATTCATTTAGCCCTACAGGACCTCTCGCATGCATTTTCTGAGTAGAGATTCCGATTTCAGCTGAGAATCCAAATTCTCCTCCATCAGTAAAGCGGGTAGAAGCGTTGTGATAAACAGCGGCTGCGTCGACTTCATCTAAGAAACGTTGAGCTAGTTTTGGATCTGAAGTAAGTATCGTTTCAGAATGTTTCGAAGAATATTTCTGTATATGATCAAGTGCTTCATCGAGATCTTTGACGATCTTGATGGCGATCTTGAGATCGAGGTATTCAGTAGCCCAATCTTCATCAGTGACTAAACTTAATGTAGAATCTATGACTAAGGATTTTTCATCACCTAAGATGAATACATTGGCTTGTCTTAGTTCAGTTATGAGCTTAGGCAAGAAAGTCTCTG
>CAIXIN010000116.1 GCA_903919545.1 uncultured bacterium
CTTAAAACTCTTTCTTCGATATTATCTAAAATATTGGAAGAGTGTCTATGAGTCATAGTATTCTTGAATGCTTCAATAAAAACAGACCATTCAATGTGTTGTGTTTTTAAAAGAATATATACATCATAAAAATCTCTAATCCTAGTATTTAATTCGCCTCTATTTAAAATCGTTTCTACTTTCTCAGCTAATAAGGTTTCTAAGTTGTAGGCGAGAATATCGATGGATGTATCGCTAAAAATCTTTCGATAATGGTACTTAATTTCAGATGGTGTAATAATATCTCCGGTTGATAAATCAATTTGAAGTCTGTTCATTATGGTCTCATAACTCGCGACTAAACTAATTCTATATCCTCCATATGTATCTGCATCTCGAATTGAAGATATTCCCATAAACTTGAATTGGAAATTGTCCTGTATTTCCATTTGGCATATTTCAATAATTGCTTTACTAAGATCAAGTTCGGTTAATGGATACCCTTTTATGGTTATATCTAGATCCATAGTGGATCTACTTCCTAAACCAACAAGATCAGCAATAAGCAATCCTCCCTTCAAAATAAAAAAAGGTCTATACCTAGATAATGAAAGACGTTCAAGAAAGCACTCAAACATATAATTTTGCATAATTACTTGTGATGGCAATCCACTCACTTTCGATAGATTCACGATCTTCGCTTTCAAACTCATCACTTTTGCGCTCATAGGATAAGTTCAATATATGTCCTTAACGCTCTCTCTCCTTTAAATTTCTTTGAGTAATCACTCAGTAAGTAAAGATTGATTTGTTTAGATTTCCCAAAGCGTTTTAATGCGTCACTAAAAATCTGGTGATCGATTCTACTTTTACTACGAAGGATATCACAAATGGTTCTCTCAGTATTGTAGATTTTGATTGGATTATTAAAAGCAGTTTTTGATTCTACAACACCTAAAAGATGAAACTCATTTTTAATATAGTAGATTTTTAATCGAGAGCTTAATTTTTCGCTTATTTTAGTACCGCTAGGAACAGTTACAGAGTATTTTAATGGCGTTCTGTCTGATAAATCATGAAGAAACAGAGCCGTCTCATGAGAAAAAATAAAATTTTTGTATTTTTTTTGAAGGATATACATCTCGTCTTCAATTGTATCCAGTTGAGTATAGATTCCTCTACTTATTCTTTCTAGTTTATTTTCTTTTACCATCTTAGCTAGATATATTCTAGGGATCGATAGTTTATCCAAATCGGAACTAAGTACGGTTCCATTTTGTTTCTTGATTAATTCTTCTAGTTTTTCCTTGTGTGTCATGAGGTCTCCTTTACTAATTTACTCATATTATGTTCCATTTAAGTATATTTGTAAATACTCTAAAATAAAAAGACTGAGCTGAGCTCAGTCTATACAACTTTATTTTTTAAAGAAAGCTAAGATTTCTGTCTTTTGAGACTCACAATCAGCTTTACCTAATTCATAGAGATCGTTGACTTGTTCATAGGTAGCTGAGAAACGTTTAGCGCCTGAGTCTTTAGAAGGACGCATATGCATGGCTTTTCCTTGATCGACGAGATTTTTAATTAGATCCATTTCACGATAATAGACTTCTCTTCTGGCTCTGAATTCTTTAAGAAGTTTCTTATGTCTAAAATACAAGACATCTAAAAGAAACTGAGTTAATGGTGCATTGTCTTTTCTAACGAAATTGACTGGTTTAGTGGTAACGATGAAGAAAGATTCAGCGCCTAATTCTTGAGCTCTTGAGACAGGGATCATCGTTCTGACTCCAGCATCCATATAATATTTCTTACCGATCTTCACGTTTCTTCCTGCGATTGGTAATACACACGCTGCTTTTAACCATTTAAGATCAACAGAAAGATCCTTCTGTGTTTTCCATAAGACATCTTCTTCTTTAAGATCATAGACCCCATATTCGATCAAAGGTTTGATTTTTAAAATGCGTTCAGGGATCAAATTGACTTTGATCGGTAATACGGTATGAAATAAATAATCATACCCTACAGGTTGACCTTCTAGTAGGAAAGGTTGTATACCCGTATTACGAGGTGATACAGAGTAAGTTGTCGCACAATCATGAAGCATATCGATGTCTTTTAGACCTGTACAGATCGCAAAAAGAGCCCCTGAAGAGATGCCTACATGCATATCGAAATCGATCTTATTTTCGATCAACCAAGAACATACACCCGCTGTATATGCCCCTCTTAATCCACCGCCTTCTAGTACCAATGCTTTTTTCATAAGTGCTCCTTATAAGACGCTGTTGAAGACATTCAACAGCATACGTCCAAGTTTTATCATAGGATGAACAGCCATGGCTTCCTCATAAGTGACCTCATGAGAGACTTCTAAAGTCTCTAGGAAGTCTTTCTTCATATCCATTAGGCTCTTAGAATAAGTAATCAAAGCCCCACATTCAAAATGCATATAATAGCTTCTAAAGTCGAGGTTACTTGTCCCTACGATGGCCATGACATCATCTGCCAACATGACTTTCCCATGGACAAAGCCTGGGGTATATTCATAGATCTTGACCCCTGCTTTGGTCAAGACTTCATAATTGCTTCGAGTAACCGATAAGACATACCATTTATCAGGGATATGAGGTACTAAGATTCTCACATCTACCCCGCTTTTTGCGGAGAGGATCAAAGAAGTGATCATCTCATGACCTATGACCAAGTAAGGGGTCATGATGTAGAGATAATGCTCAGCCACATTGATCAAACTTAAATGGACACTTTCTGCGACCAGTTCTTCATCGGTAGGAGAATCTGAAAACATCTGAACGAAACCTTCTCCTTCGAAGGGCTCATTTTTTACGTTATAGGCATTGAAATCGATGGTCTTCTTACTAAGATGTTGATAGAAGTGAAGAAACATGACGCTTAATGAATAGACCGCATTGCCTTCGATCTGTATGGCTGTATCTTTCCAATGTCCAAAACGAGAGATCTTATTGATGTATTCATCTGCGATGTTGAGTCCTCCAATGAATCCTATCTTCCCATCGATGACAGCGATCTTACGATGATCTCGATTGTTCATATAGATGGCCAATACAGGTCGTATTGGATTAAAGAAATACAATTCGACCCCTGCTTTTCTCATTTCAACTTTGAAAGACTTAGGTAGTTTAAGGGCACCGAAATCATCGAGGATGACTTTGACTTCTACGCCTTCATTGACCTTATCGATAAGGACCTTCTTAATACTATCCAACATAAATCCTTCTTTAACGATAAAGTACTCTAAGAAGATAAACTTCTTAGCTCCTTTTAAGGCTTCCATCAAAGCGATATATTTACTTTCACCTGTAGGATAATAA
>CAIXIN010000117.1 GCA_903919545.1 uncultured bacterium
AGAAGATATTGAGAATGGGTGCTCTTCATCTGATATGTCAACACCCAAAAATCGAAAGAAACCAAATTGCCCAGGATGGTATTTGAATTTATTCTTTGACTTTGATATGAAGTAGATAGACCATACACTTGCTGATTCTTTGACAACTTTAGTCACTTCATAATTAACTTTCTGATGAGACCATGGCTTAACCCATTTGTGATAAAGATAGAAAGATAAGCCACTTAAAAAATACGCCATATAAGTATTGAAGACCCAAACGCTTTGATGAGCTGTTGATGTCATCAACACATGAGTTTGCATGAGAAACAGAGCAATAATCGTCAAATTATGCAAAAAACGATAATGTTGATATTTTAAAATTTTAAGTTTATTTATCCATTGTTTAATGATTTTAAAAGGTTGTATTCTAACGACAAATGAATTGATCATTAACAAAATGGTCAAGATTGAAATCATCGTATAGGTCAAAAAGGAAAGCGTACCCAACTGTATCATTAAACTATCACCAAAAACGCTCTCATTGATTGTTTTATGTATCAGGACCATTAAAATGGAGACGAAGGCAACAATACCATGCAACCGATATAGTTTATCCATTCCAAAACTTGTTTCAATGAATCGAGGTCTTGCGCTAATGATGAATTGCCATGTGAACCACGTATAGGATAAAACCCCAAGCACCATTGAAATTCCTAGGTTAGTACTTGAGTATTTAGCTGGACTGGTGCTGTATACGAGTCCAATCAAAAACACCGGACTTAACAGATACACTAATATAAAGAAAAACTTTTTCATAAAATCTCCTTGTACTCTAGTTAATATGAGTTCATTATGCTCCTGAAAGCATCAAATAAATAGTGGTATCTACCTTTATCACTAAAAGATATGCAATATATGTATACATATATATTGATAATTGAGAATATTTATAAATATAGAAAGAATAACTACTGTTGAGGAAATACGAAATTAACTAAGATTTAGGGTCATATCTGTTAGACAAAGTTACGACACTAACCAAAGTAGATATGCCCATGTCCAATTCTATCCTAGATGATTTGGAGATCGATTAGAACCAACAAGTGGATTAAAAATGCGAATAAGCAGCCCAAACGTGAAATTAAGAAAAAAGAACAGTTTCCTAGCGAAGGTTCAGCTGAACGATTTCTCACCAATATTTTTACTATCCAAAATGAGAAGTAAAACGGAAGAATCATGAAGGGATTTATCTGACAGGTACCTATGATAAAATACAACCTTCTTTATATGCTCGACTAGATTCAAGTATTTATGGTTTATCAGCAAAATAATACTCAGATTTTCTGAAAACAATAAAAAAGCCTTTAACAAGGCTTTTGATTTTTATTGGCAGGGGTAGTAGGAGTTGAACCCACATCGACGGTTTTGGAGACCGGCGCTCTACCATTGAACTATACCCCTAAATGCCTTTTAATTCTATCATAGGCAAGATTTCATTTCAAGAAAGAACTGTTATAATAAGCAGGTGAGGTGTTTATGAAAAACATCATGGATGAAAGCAGTTTAAATAGATCCTTAGTACGAATGACTCATGAGTTGATCGAAAAAAACAAAGGCGTCAATAATGTGGTCTTGGTAGGTATTTTAACACGTGGATTACCTTTAGCTCAACGCATTGCCCATCATATTCTTCAAATCGAAGGAACAACTGTTCCTGTCGTTTCTTTAGATATAAAATCATGGAGAGATGACCTTAAACATTTGAACTTACCTCATCCTGAAACCAAACTAGACATCCAAGGAAAAACAGTGATCTTAGTCGATGATGTCTTATATAAAGGTAGAACTGTAAGAGCTGCGATCGATGCGATCATGAGCTCAGGACGACCTGCTTGTATACAACTTGCAGTCTTGATCGATAGAGGTCATCGTGAACTACCAATCCGAGCGGATGTGGTCGGAAAGAATGTCCCTACTTCTGACTTAGAGACAGTCAAAGTCAACTTAAAAGAAATCGATGGGACAGATATGGTCATCATCTTAGAGAACCCACAAGAGAATAAGCGATGAGTGCTTTCGATATTTTTTTGACCATTGATATAAGTTGTTGTTTTTTGATCCTCTTTTCAATGTATTATTCAAGTAAACGAGTACGTCATCTTGATTGGATAAAAGGCTATTTTGCCCATCGAGGTCTATACAACAGAGATAAAGCCATTCCTGAGAACAGTATGGCTGCTTTTCAAAATGCGATCGATCATCATTATGGGATCGAATTGGACATCCAATTAAGTTCTGACGAGCTCATGTTTGTCTTTCATGACGATGATACTCAAAGGATGACTTCGTTTTCGGGGATACTTGAAGAACTGGATTCTAAAACGATTGAATGTTTAAAGCTAAAATCAACGGATGAAAGAGTACCACGCTTAAGTGATGTATTAAAACTTGTGAGTGGAAGGGTACCTCTTTTAATAGAGTTAAAAACCACTAAGAGAAGAGCTCTTGCGGTTAAGAATGTGTTAGATCTTATCAAGGACTATCAAGGAGATTTCGCTTTCTGTTCATTTGATCCTTTGATTCTACTAGAACTTAAGAAACAAGCACCTCAATATCTAAGAGGACTTAATATGGAATACTGTATCGATAATGAGAAGTATTCACTCTTTACTCGAGTGATACTTCATAATGCTTTCTTAAATTTTCTGATCAAACCAGATTATTTATCTGTAGATTATAACTTTAAAAGTACGACCTATTACTTTACGAGATCCTTGTTTAAAGGCTTTGGGATGATGTGGGCCTTACCTTCACAAGAAAAAGAAAACAAAATCAGATCACAATGTGAAACTGTCATCTTTGAGGACTACCTACCTTAAGATTGTGCTAAACTAATTAAGTATGAATCTCTTCCAACGTGTATTTTCAGTTGAAGCTTTGACGCCAAAACACCATATGAGTGATGAATTACCATCCACTAAAGAAGTCTATGAGACCACTTTAAGGATGGCTTGGCCTTCCGCAATGGAGGCTGTTTTAATTTCGATGATAGGGGCCATGGATATGATCATGGTGAGTTCTCTAGGATCTGGGGCTATAGCCGCTGTAGGGATCACGACCCAACCAAAATTCTTTCTTATGTGTTTTGTCTTTGCGGTAAATACTGGAGTAACCGTCATCATCTCAAGACGAAAAGGCGCCAAGGATATAGTTGGTGCTAACTTAGCTTTACGTAATGGATTGATGGTGAGCTTTATGGTGACCTTGATCATATCGATCTTAGGCTACATCTATGCGAAACCTTTCCTAATATTCGCAGGAGCACAGGCAAGTTATTTACCGGAAGCCTTGGTATATTTTAGGATCATCATTATAGGAGGTTTCTTCTATTTATTAAGTTTGACAATCACCGCCGCTCAACGAGGTGTAGGCAATACTAGGATCTCTTTAGTGACCAATCTAACAGCCAATCTTGTCAATATCTTTTTTAATTGGTTATTGATCTTTGGGATATGGATCTTTCCACGATGGGGCGTTATGGGAGCCGCAGTGGCGACCGCCATTGGGAATTTTGCGGGACTTGTTTTAGCGGTAAGAAGCATCACTAAGAAAGGTTCCTTTCTTCAATTACGTTTACGTGATAAATGGATTTTAGATAAGCCTACTTTAAATACGATGTGGTCTATCTCATCTTCGTCTTTGGTTGAACAGGTCTTTATCCGTATTGGATTCTTAATGTATGCGAAAGCAGTCGCAGGACTTGGAACCATAGAATTTGCGACCCATAACATCGCCATGCAGGTAATGAGTATAACCTTTAGTGTAGGTGATGGTTTATCCATCGCGTGTACGGCTTTGGTTGGTCATTCATTAGGCGCTAAACGACCTGATTTAGCTATCCTGTATGGACGAGTATCTCAACGTTTAGGCTTGATGATTTCCTTAGCTTTAGGTTTCTCTATTGTCTTACTTAGAGCGCCTATCATGAGCCTATTTAGTGTCGATCCTAAGGTCTTGACCTTAGGTGAAAACATATTGATCATCTTAGCCATTTGTGTTGTCTTTCAGATTTCTCAAGTCATTACGGTTGGTTCTTTACGAGGTGCTGGTGACGTTAAATTCGTTGCGATGTTGAGTATGGTTTCGGTGACAGTATTACGTCCTATATTGACTTATTTGATGGCGTATGGCTTGGGAATGGGATTATATGGGGCTTGGTTTAGTGTCATCGTCGATCAAGCACTTCGTTTTGTGGTCAGTAGAGCACGCTTTCAAAAAGCTGAATGGACAAAGATCGTCGTTTAGCGAAAATTTTCACATTTATCTAAAGACAAAAGTAATTTTGTCTTTTTTTATTGGGCATAAGTCTTGTATTACCTTGGGATTGTCCTGTTTTAACTTGAAATTGGTGGTGCAAACTAGAGTGTAATAAGGTATAATTACAAGTGGTTAAATTAGGAGGACTTTATGAAGAAAACTTATCTTACGTTGGATGGGAATACGGCGACAGCGCACGTAGCCTATGCCTTTACCGAAGTTGCCGCGATCTATCCGATTACACCGTCATCAACCATGGCTGAACTTGTCGATGCTTGGGCATCCTCAGGTCGCAAAAACATGTTTGACGCTGTGGTCAAAGTTGTAGAAATGCAGTCTGAAGGCGGAGCTGCTGGGGCAGTTCATGGTGCTTTACAAGGCGGGACCTTATCCAGTACCTTTACCGCATCTCAAGGTTTATTATTGATGATTCCGAATATGTATAAATGGGTCGGAGAACTCTTGCCGGGCGTTATTCACGTTTCTGCTCGTTCCTTAGCGACACGTTCACTCAGTATCTTTGGGGATCACCAAGACATCTACGCTGTACGTCAGACAGGTTTTACGATGATTGCCTCCCATTCCGTTCAAGAAGCTATGGATCTTGCTGGTGTCGCTCATTTGACCGCCATCAAAGCATCCGTTCCAGTATTACACTTCTTTGATGGATTTAGAACATCTCATGAAATCCAGAAAGTTGAAGTCATCGATACCGATGTCTTAAAGAGCTGGTTAGATAAAGACGCTTTGGAACGTTTCAGAGCGAATGCCTTGAATCCTCATACCAATCCAGTCACCCGTGGCGGAGCTGAAAACGATGACGTTTACTTCCAAGGCAGAGAAGCTCAGAATGCCCATTACGATGCGGTATTACCTGTCGTAGAAGAATACTTCGAAAAAGTATCCAAATTGACAGGCAGAGAATATGCGCCATTTGTCTATTATGGAGCGAAAGATGCAGATCGTATCATCATTGCGATGGGATCTGTCACTGAAACAGCTAAAGAAGTTGTCGATGCTTTAAACGCTAAAGGCGAAAAAGTAGGTTTAGTAAAAGTTCATCTCTATCGTCCTTTCTCCGCAAAACACCTCTTAAAGGTTGTTCCTGCGTCTGTTAAGAAAATTGCGATCTTGGATAGAACCAAAGAAGTTGGTTCTCATGAACCATTGTTCTTAGATGTCTATGCTGTGCTTCATGGCGTTGGACAAATCGAAACCCTCGTTGGTGGACGTTATGGCTTGTCTTCAAAAGACACTCAACCTAACGACATCAAAGCTGTCTATGATCATTTAAATGAAAAGAACCCATTTGATGGATTCACCATTTCGATCAATGATGATGTTACTCATAAGTCACTTGTAACTGATCTTGACTTCGAAGTCGATCACGATTATACATCCTGCTTGTTCTATGGACTAGGATCAGATGGAACCGTTTCTGCCAATAAGAACTCCATCAAGATCATCGGTGATCATACCAATCTATACTCTCAAGCTTACTTCGCTTATGACTCCAAAAAAGCAGGGGGCGTAACCCGTTCTCACTTGCGTTTTGGTCCTACCCCTATCCGTTCTACTTACTATGTCACCAAAGCGGACTTCATCTCCTGTTCTTTGGATTCCTTCCTCATTCGTTATGACATGTTGAAGAATCTTAAGAAGGGTGGAACCTTCTTGGTCAATACAGCCTTTGATGTATCTACCATCGAAGCTTCTTTACCTAATCGTGTTAAGAAACAATTGGCAGATCGTCATGCTAAATTCTATGTCATCGATGCAACCAAGATCGCTGAAGAAATTGGAATGGGTCGTCATACCAACACCATCCTACAAGCTTCCTTCTTTGCTTTAAATGAACAGATCTTGCCTTATGAAAAATCCTTGACCTATATGAAGGATGCTGCTAAGAAATCCTATTCTAAAAAAGGGGATGAAGTCGTTCAATTGAACTGGAAAGCGATTGAAGCTGGTCAAGCTGGCTTAGTCGAAATCAAAGTCAAAGCAGAATGGTCTAATCTACCTGTATCTAAAACACGTAAAGTCACTGGTGATGAATACTTCGATCAACACGTCGATGTGATCAATGCCTTAGATGGATATGATCTACCAGTATCTGCGTTTACGAAATTTGGTCTACTCGATGGTTCATTTAGAAACAACGTTTCCTTTACTGAACATCGTACGATCGCAACTCAAGTTCCTGCTTGGGAAGCTGAAAACTGTATCCAATGTGGATTCTGTTCGATGGTATGTCCTCATGGAACCATCCGTACCTTTATCTTAACGGATGAAGAAGTAAAGAATGCCCCTCAAGAATTCAACACCTTGACCGCTGTAGGACCTACGATCGCTCATCTTAAGTATCGTGTCCAAGTCTCACCAGACAACTGTGTCGGTTGTGGCTTGTGTTCAGTAGAATGTCCTGGTAAGGGTGGTAAGAAGGCCTTGGTTATGACCGATGTCAAAGACCGTCTCTTCGAAGCGCCTTTGGCTGATTATCTCTATAAGAAAACCGAATATAAGACAGGTTTAGTATCTACCGATCAAATCAAGGGCACTCAGTTCTTGAAACCATATATGGAAGTATCTGGTGCTTGTGCAGGTTGTGGAGAAACACCTTACTATAAACTGGCTTCTCAATTGTTTGGGAAAGACATGTTGATTGCGAATGCAACTGGCTGTACTTCCATCTATTGTGGATCTGCTCCTTCTACACCATTCATCAAAGATGAAAATGGTGAAGGCGTAGCTTGGGCCAACTCCTTGTTTGAAGACAATGCTGAATATGGTTATGGGATGAAAGTTGCCCAAAACTTCAAAGCAGATCGTATCGTTGAGATCTTAACTGCTGCTAAAGATGCTGTAGAAACTTCTCTAAAAGAAACCATTGAAAAATACTTAGCAGTTAAAGGTAAACGTGAAGAAGAACGTATGATCGTCAAGCAGTTGGTGGCTGAAGTCAAATCCAGCAAACATGAAGGCGTAAAAGAGGTTCTTGGTTATGAACGTGACCTCGTCTCCAACTCTGTTTGGATCATCGGTGGAGATGGTTGGGCTTATGATATCGGTTACGGTGGACTAGATCACGTTATGGCCAATGGCTTAAACGTCAACATCATGATCGTCGATACTGAAGTCTACTCCAACACAGGTGGACAATCTTCTAAATCATCTCAAGCTGGATCCATTGCGAAATTCGCAGCGGGAGGAAAACCTACCGCTAAGAAAGACATTGGACAGATCGCCATGACTTATGGACATGTCTATGTAGCTTCTATCGCTATGGGCGCCAATCGCGTTCAAACGATAAAAGCGATGAAGGAAGCCGAAGCTTATGATGGACCTTCATTGATCATTGCCTATGCACCTTGTATCGAACATGGTATCAAGGGTGGTTTATCCAATCATCAAGTCACACAGAAGAAAGCTGTTGAATCCGGTTATGTGACTCTATATCGTTTCAATCCTAATGCTGAAGCAGGCAAAGAACTCACCATCGACTCTAAAGAACCAGACTTCTCCAAGTTTGCTGACTTCGTCATGAATGAAACTCGCTTCAATATGTTGGATCATGTTAATCCAGACCACGCTGTCGCCCTCTTGGAAAAGAGCAGACAAGATGCTGAAAAGCGTTACAGTCGTTTGGTAAAGCTGTCTAAATAATCATTAAGTGCCGATAAACTCGGCACTTTTTTAATTTTACACATTCGCATAGCGAATAGAGCTTGTGATATAATAAACACACATAGAATAGGAGTCCTTATGAAAGTTTGTCTCTATTTTGAATCAGAAAAACTCATACAAACCTCAGGGATAGGAAGAGCCCAATCTCATCAGAAGAAGGCTTTAGAATCGGTAGGGATTCCTTATACGACCGATCCTACAGAAGATTTCGATATCTTACACATCAATACCTTAGGGATGACTTCTGCACCTTTGATCATCAAGACACATTTAGAAGGCAAGCCTGTCATTTATCATGCCCATTCTACAGAAGAAGACTTCAAGAATTCTTTTGTCTTGTCTAATCAAATTGCCCCATTCTTTAAGATCCTCATCGTCAATCTGTATTCGATGGCGGAGCTTTTGATTACCCCAACCCCCTACGCAAAAAGCTTACTGGATAATTATGGGATCGATAAACCAATCTTGCCTATCTCCAATGGGATAGAGATCGCTCGCTATCAAAGAGATGAAGAGAAGATCAAGGCATTTCGTAAATACTTCAGTTTAAAGAAAGATCAGAAAGTAGTCATGGGTGTTGGTTTCTATTTTGAAAGAAAGGGCATCATCGATTTTATTGAGACCGCTCGTAAGAATCCTGATGTCATCTTCATATGGTTTGGTTATACCCCATCTATTTATCTAAAAGTAAAAGTCAGAGCGGCCATAGAAGATTGTCCTTCTAATGTCTTGTTACCTGGATATGTCAAGGGTCCAATCATCGAAGGAGCGTATAGTGATGTAGATGCGTTTTTCTTTCCTTCATTAGAAGAAACTGAAGGCATTGTCGTCTTAGAAGCTTTGGCGTCTAAATGTCCTGTTATCGTGAGAGATATTGGAGCCTTTGATCCATGGCTTATCCATGAGGTCAATTGTTTAAAAGCTGTTGATGTAGAAGGATTCTCAACTCAAATCAGAAGAGTCATCAATAAACAGATCAATACGACTGAGGCTGGTTTTAAGACCGCCAAAGAACGTGATCTGCCTGAGATCGGTAAACAGTTAAAGGCAGCCTATGAAAAGGTCTTGTCGATGCCGATAAGAAAGGAGTAATTTTATGCGTATAGGATTATTTAGTGATACTTATTCACCAGACATCAATGGGGTGGTCTCATCGATCGTTACCCTTCAACACGCTTTAGAAAACTTAGGTCATGATGTCTTTGTCGTCACGAATCAACCTAAGATTTTTACGACTACACTAGAAAATAATATCCTTAGATTACCTGGGATAGAACTTAAGTCGATGTATGGCTATACGATGAGTTCTCCACTTCATCTTAAGGCTCTTAAACAGATCGAAGAGATGAAACTAGACATCATCCATGTCCATACAGAATTTGGGATAGGCCTCTTTGCTCGTATCGTCTCTAAAAGGCTAGAAGTACCTCTAGTATCGACTTATCATACAACCTATGAGGATTATACCCACTACATCAATCCTCTCCATATGAAGTCTGTAGAGCGCTTTGCGAGAAGATCTGTATCTAAACTAAGTAAATTGTATGGGAGCAGTTGTCAAGCCATGATCTCTCCTAGTGAAAAGACAAAAGAAATGTTGCTTGGATATGGGATAACCCGTGAGATCTATATCATCCCTACAGGACTCAATCTAAGTCGATTCGATAAGAAGAATACCAATCCCTTAGCCGTTAAAAGCTTAAGATCGAAATATGGGATCTCAGAAGAGACCTTTGTGATTCTTTATGTAGGTCGTTTAGCGAAAGAAAAAAGCATCGATTATGTCATAGATGGATTTAGTGAACTCGATCTTGCTCATCAAGACATCAAATTGATGATCGTAGGAGGAGGTCCTGATGAGGATGGTTTAGCTCATTTGGTCAAGACCTTAAAGATCGAAGATAAAGTCATCTTTACCGGTAAGATCCCTTCTTTAGAAGTTCCAGCTTATTATCACGCCAGTGATGCCTTTGTATCTGCTTCATTGACTGAAACCCAAGGGATGACCTTTATTGAAGCCTTGGCTGCGGAATGTCCTCTCTTTGCGAGACCAGATGATGTCTTAACGGATTTGGTCATAGAAGATAAGACAGGGTATTATTTTAAATCTACCCATGAATTCGCATCTAAAGTAATGCATCATTTATCTAAAACAAAGAAACAACGTGATGAGATGTGTATCGCGGCTAAAGCTCAGGTCCGTATCTATGATGATCGTGAGTTTGGGAAAGCCGTTGAGAATGTGTATCAGATCACGATTCATAACTATAAGAAAAGCGTCTTCTTGAAGAATATCCGTTTAAAAGAAGATGTGGCAGAGTGTACGTTTGAAGGCGCAGATGGACCTTTTAAGGTTTCTATTAGTCTACAAGCTTATACCAAGAAAGGATTAAAGCGTCTCAGTATGGTTGATCAAAAAACGATCGATGAATTGATGGAAGATGAGAAAACAGTTTTAGCTTATCAAGCCTGTATACGTAAGATTGCCTCTAAAGATAGAACACGTAAAGAAATGTATGATTTCTTGACTCAAAAGACAGAGCTCAACATCAAACAGATCAATGACCTCATCGATCATTTAGAAGAACGCAACTACATCAACGATACGCTTTACGCCAATTCAGCGGTATCTAATTTTCTATCTCTACTACAAGGTAAACAACGTATCATCCGTGCCTTAAAACAAAAAGGAATCCCTGTCGAGATGATCGACGCAGCCCTTCAACAAGATGATGAAGAAACTGAGATCAAGAATGCCTTACGTTATGCGGAGAAGATCATGCCTACCATCAAAGATGTTTCTTTGAAGATGAAACAAGAAAAACTTTCGATCAAGCTACTTACCCAAGGCTATGAATATAACATCATCGATGTGGTCATGAAGAGCCTCAACTTCAATGAAGATGAACGCAATCAATTGGACAATTGTAGAAAATTAGCTGTGAAGGCCGTTAAGAGATATTCATCTAAATATGAAGGGTCTAGTTTAAGAAATCATGTGTTTAATTATTTAACTCAAAAAGGATTCGAAGTAGACGACATCAATGTCGTCTTCAACGATATGGTGTGGACGAATGAGCAGGATTAATATTTCAGCGTTTATTGAATCAGAGAAGATCTTGACTACGCTTTTGGTCAATGTGATGAATCCTGGGGTCACCAACAACGGGGCTCCTTATGTATCCTTTACACTACAAGATAAAACAGGAACCATTGAAGCTAAACTATGGGACGCTAAAGAAGAGATGCTGGAAGGGGTAAAACCTGGATCTGTCATTCAAATCAGCGGAGAAGTCCTTCGTTATAAAGGCGTACTTCAACTGAGACTGTATAACTTAAGCTTGGTTAATCCTACAGAAACCAATCCTGCAGATTATGTCGCTTCTACGCCATTAAGCGATGAATACATGCATCAAAGAATCGACGAGACCCTTAAGTCTCTTTCTGATCCTATCATTCGTAAAGTGACTGAAACAGTGCTAAGTGAATATGGGGATAAGTTTTATTCCTATCCAGCCGCAGCTCGTAATCATCATGATTTCGTAGGAGGTCTTGCGACTCATGTGATCGCGATGATCGATCTTGCGAATTCGTTTTGTAAACTATATCCTGCTTTAAATAGAGATCTCTTGATCAGTGGGATCTTACTTCATGATTTAGGAAAGGTCGTTGAACTCTCAGGACCTATCTTAACGGAGTATACCTTGGTTGGGAAATTGGTGGGACATATCAGTATCATGCAAAGCAAGGTCAATGAAGTTGCTGAGACCTTAGGTTATGCAGATTCTGAACAAGTCACCTTGATTCGTCATTTGATACTCTCTCATCATGGAGAATATGAATATGGATCACCTGTATTACCTCTTATTATGGAAGCAGAGATCCTCAACTACATCGACAATATTGATGCTAGGATGAATATGTTTGCGAAGGCATTAGGTCCTATCGAAGAAGGAACCTTTACCGCACGTATCTTTGCCTTAGAGAATCGCATGTTCTATAAACCTAAAACCACAAAGAAATAAATCGTCTAACGACGATTTTTCTTTTGATGTGTTTTGCTTGAAATATACCCCAAGGGGGTATACAATGATGGCGAGGTAAAAACCATGTCCATTAAAACTTATAGTGTAGAAGGTATGTCTTGTATGCATTGTGTCCATCATGTGACAGAAGCTTTGAAGGAAGTCGAAGGCGTCAAAGACGTTAAAGTTTCTTTAGCTGAAAAGACAGCTTTGGTCAACGCAGATGGCGTTGAATTTACCGTGCTTCAACACGCGGTTTCTGAAGCTGGCTATACACTTTCAGAAAAGTAGATCCTATGATCGAAAAAACATATACCGTTAGCGGTATGACTTGTGCCAGTTGTGCTTCAGCTGTTACTCGCGTTCTCAAAAAAATCGAAGGCGTCGAAAAAGCCGATGTCAATTTGACCACAGAGAAAGTCCTGATCCAATCGGATCGGGATTTATCCTTTGAAGATCTATCTAAAGCAGTCGATAAAGCAGGTTATGGCTTAGTCGAGATCACCCATGAACGTGAGTCTGTTTTAGCGATAGAAGGGATGACTTGTGCATCTTGCAGTAGCGCTGTAGAACGAGCCCTTAAGAAACAAAAAGGGGTCAGTTCTGTCAGTGTCAACTTGACTACCAATAAAGCAACCCTAAGTTATGACCCATCACTCGTTAAGATGAGTGCTTTAAAAGCAGCCGTCGATAAAGCAGGCTATAAAGCCAGTGAGATCGAAACCAAAGCTCAAGAAGACGCAGAAAGCCTTCGTCAAGCGCTTGAAATGAAGTCGATGACGATCAAATTGATCACTTCGGCTATTTTTGCGATTCCACTCTTATTTATCGCAATGGCTCATATGTTTCCTGAGTTGAAAATTGTATTACCAGAGATCATCGATCATAAGATGAACCCTTTAAATTTTGCTTTGATTCAGCTTATTCTAAGTTTACCTATTATGTATTCTGGTCGTAAATTCTTTACGATTGGATTTAAGACGCTTTCTAAAGGATCTCCTAATATGGATTCTTTGGTGGCGATTGGGACAGGGGCTGCTTTCCTTTATGGAACCTACAACACCACCAAGATCGCTCAAGGATTTCATAACTTGACTGAAAGTCTATATTTTGAATCCGCTGGTGTCGTTATTTCTTTGATTCTTTTAGGGAAGTGGTTAGAGACTCGCTCGAAAGGTAAGACTTCTCAAGCCATTAAGAAACTGATGGGTCTAGCACCTAAGACAGCGCATTTAGTGGTCAACGATGAGATCCAAGAGATCTCATTAGAAGAAGTCACTTTAAAAGATATCCTATTGGTTAAGCCTGGTGAAAGATTACCAGTCGATGGGATCGTCGTTTCAGGTTCTAGTGCGATCGATGAGAGTATGTTGACAGGAGAAAGTCTTCCTATCGATAAAAACATCGGTGATAAAGTCATCGGTGGATCTTTGAATAAGAATGGATCGATTAAGATGAGAGCGAGTGCTGTAGGCGAAGATACGGCTTTGGCCAGAATCATCAAGATGGTTGAAGATGCCCAAGGGCAGAAAGCACCTATCGCGAAGTTAGCGGATATCATCTCAGCCTATTTCGTTCCTACGGTTATGGTCATTGCGATCAGTGCTGGTTTATTTTGGATGTTTCAAGGTAAATCTTTCGACTTTGTCTTAAATATATTCGTCACGGTTTTGGTTATTGCTTGTCCTTGTGCCTTAGGTCTAGCGACGCCTACTGCGATTATGGTAGGAACAGGCAGAGGTGCTCAAATGGGTATCTTGTTTAAAGGTGGAGAAGCCTTAGAACAAGCCCATAAAACCACCGCTATTATCTTCGATAAGACAGGTACCTTAACTCAAGGTAAACCTTCATTGAGCGATTTTATTAGCTTTAGTGATGATGAAGATGCCTTATTACGTATCTTAGCTTCCGCAGAATCCGTCTCTGAACATCCTTTGGCTTTGGCGATCTTAGAAGCTGCCAAAGCGAAAAAGCTCTCGTTGAGTCAACCTAGTGATTTCCTTGCGGTTAGTGGAAAAGGATTAAGTGCGAAAGTCGAAGGTAAACTTGTTTTAATTGGCAATGAAGCATGGATGAACGAAAACAAGATCAAACTTCCTGAGCTTACTCAAATGACGACTTTATCTGATCAAGGTAAGACAGTCTTATTGGCGAGTGTTGATGGCTTACTTGAAGGCTTCTTGGCCATTGCGGATCAACTTAAACCAGAATCTATAGAAGCAGTTAAAAAACTAAAAAAATTAGGCATAAAAGTAGCGATGATCACAGGTGATAATCGACGTACTGCCAATGCGATCGCAGCTCAAGTCGGGATAGATCTCGTCATGTCTGAAGTCTTGCCTCAAGATAAGGGGGCAGAAGTCGATCGTCTCAAAAAAGAAGGTTATAAAGTTGCGATGGTAGGGGATGGGATCAATGATGCGGTCGCCTTAACCAAAGCAGATACAGGTATCGCTATAGGAAGTGGAACGGATGTCGCCATAGAATCAGCCGATGTTGTACTTATGAGATCTGATCTTAATGATGTGGTTAAAGCGATTGCTTTATCAAAGGCCACCATGACCAACATCAAAGAGAATCTCTTCTGGGCCTTCATTTATAACATCATAGGCATTCCTTTTGCGGCAGGGGTGATCTATCTCTTTGGTGGACCATTACTAAACCCTGTGTTCGCAGGAGCTGCTATGGCGATGAGTTCAGTCAGTGTCGTATCTAACGCTTTGCGTTTACGATTCTTTAAGGAGGCATAATATGGAACACGATCATTGTGAGATGACAAAGCATACCCATCGAGAGAATCAAGAAATCATGGATCTAACCAATCGACTCAATCGATTGGAAGGACAAGTAAGAGGCATCAAGACGATGGTAGAATCAGAAGCCTACTGTGATGATATCCTTATTCAAGTGGCCGCAGTTAAAAGTGCTTTAGATGCCTTTGCGAGCCAATTGTTTGCCCAACATATCAAGACCTGTATCGTAAGAGATATCCAAGCAGGAAAAGCTGAGATCATCGATGAATTGATGACCACTGTTAAGCGACTCACAAGATGAATGAGCGTAAGATCTCCGTTGAAGGTATGACCTGTAGTTCTTGTGAACAAAAGGTCTCTTCAGCGTTTAAACGATTACCAGGCGTTAAAACAGTCTCATCTTCTTATCAAACAGGCTACGTTTATCTTCAAGGTAAGACCCTTCCTACGGATGAGATCCTAGAGAAGACCATTTCTCCATTGGGATATCATGTGGTTAAACCAAGTTTTCCTTGGAAATTTGTTGCGCTACTAAGTGGTGGACTTCTGGTGTATTTTATGGTGTCTATGGCGTATGGAAGATTACTTTTCGATCCTACCCAAGAGACCTTTAGTTTTGGCTTGATCATAGCCTATGGTTTAGTCAGTTCGCTTCACTGTATAGGGATGTGTGGATCGATCGCGATGGGTTCTGTCCTTCAGAGAAAAGGCATCAAGCCGATGAGTGGGATGTGGTCTTATCAGATTGGTCGATTGATTTCCTATACCTTAAGTGGATTGATCTTAGGTGCTTTAGGAGAAGTTTTTACGATATCCTCAAGTGTTAAGAATGTCTTACTATTGATTGCAGGACTATGGATGTTGGCTCTTGCTTTACAGATGTCTGGTCTCTTAAGAATCAAACTTCCTAGTTTAACCTTTAAGACAAAACATAAACCTTATGGATCATTTATCGTAGGATTATTGAACGCACTTATGCCTTGTGGAAGCCTACAGACGATGCAGATCATTGCTTTGACCACCACCAATATGTGGTTGGGTGGGGCAGTCATGTTGATCTTTGGATTGATGACAGCGCCTTCTTTATTGATGATGCAATGGTTTGCTTCTCGGATATCTTCAATCAAAGGCAATACCGTTAAGATGATCTCTGCTTTGATTGTTGCGATCATGGGCTTTCAGATCGTTCTTCAATCGCCGATCGTATATGAACCTGTGATGGCTTTGATTTCTCAAACATCAACAAGTACTTATGCTCCTGTAGAAGATGGGATCCAAGTTCTTCATCTTAAGATCGTAGATGGTCAATATGAACTCAACGCCAATACCGTTAAAGTAAATCAAGAAGTCAAGATCATCTTCGATGGGTATGAGAACTCCATGGGTTGTGCCAACCCAATGATCCTAACTTGGGACAATGTAAGAATAGATATTCGAACCAATCCTGAGCCTTATCTCTTTACTCCTACTGAAACAGGAAGACTAGAGATCCATTGTTGGATGAATATGGTTCGTATCTATATCAATGTAAAAAACTAAAGCGCTGAATTCAGCGCTTTTTTATGAAGAGTCTTAAGTTTGTTTTTAAAGCCTCAGGTTTAGTTTTTGTAAAGTCAGATAGATAGATCTCTTTATGGGCTTTGAATCTTCTTTCATAACCATGCTCACTAAGATAGGCATCCATCTTAGCGAAGCTTTCAGGTTCATCATCAAAGGATCCCACATGAAGCATTTGTAGACAAAGCCCATCTTCTATATGTTCAAGCATCACTTGTTCCCATATGAGTTCTTCTTTTTTGATCTTGGCTCTAAGTTCTCTAAGATGATCTATTTTGATGAAAGAAGGTTGTCTGATCATAAGAGTATAAACGAAGTCATTTTTATCCCATGATCCTTTGATCTTAGCTTCTTCAGAGATGTCCCAAAAGCCTTCTAAAGGATAGACTGAGTATTCCTCATAACCATCGATGAGAATACCTTTCTTAGGCGCAAATTTTAATCCATAAGAGATCGAAAATAAGCTCTCTACGGCTTTCTGGAAGCTTTCAGAAGCCGGAGCTCCTTTACCCTTAATAGTTAGATAAGTATAAGCAGGTAGAGTGATAAGCGTAGGGATCGTCTTAGGAATATAAGTCATCTTCTCTTCTTTTTTCCATTCATGTTTCATTTTAGCTTAAGCATTTCCTTTTGTTTATCATTGAGTTTATGTTGTGGTCTTCCATTAAAGGATAGATTTAATCCATCCCCATCATCATAACGAGGAATCAAATGGAAGTGAACATGAGCTACGCTTTGACCTGCAGCTTCTTTAGCGTTGGATAAGAAATTATATCCCTTGGGATGAAGAAGTGGATCATAGTGCTTGATCAAGAGTTTAGAGATTCCATGCATACGTGCCACCAAAGCACTTGAACAGTGAGTAAAGTCATCATAATGTTTCTTAGGTATGATCAAGGTATGACCAATAGTCACAGGCGCTATGTCTAAGAAAGCCATAACGTAGTCATCTTCATAAACGATAGAAGCAGGTATTTCATGATTTGTGATCTTACAGAATAGGCACATTATCGTTCACCTCAAAACCATCATAGCATAAAAAAACCGCGATTTCTCGCGGTTTATTGAACGATGTAGTCTGGATAATTTGTATTGATCATGTCGTAGATGGTACGATCATAGATCTTGAATCCATTGGATTCATAATAGCCCATCAATGCCATTTCAACGAAGGTAGCATTCTTTGTGAAGCTTGTGATGACTTCTTCTTTGATCGCATTACCATCAGCTACAGATACTTGTACGATATAGTACAGAGAATTGTCTGTGTCTTCGATGACATCGGATAAGGTAGGAAGGGTAGCACTCTTCAAGAAAGTAAGGACTAAATCAGGCAGATCAGATCCAGTATAATAAATGCTTAGATCGCTTGAATACTGATCATTGCCGTATTTATCAGCTACAGTAGCGAAGGAATCACCTGCTTTGATGGCAGCTAAAGCTAAAGTTGCATCTGTTTTCTTTTCGATTTCCATAACTCTTGCCTTAACAGGCTTGTATGTTGAGACGATCGTTGAGAAGGTGGTTTCTAAATACTTACTAACTAGACTATTGGATTGAGCTTCTACAATGAACTTGTCATTATAGATGGCATCTTCATCTTTATAGCCAGCATCATCTAATGCTTTTTGAACATCAGCTTTGTTTGTTTCTAACCATGCTGCCAAGGCAGCATCAGCAGCAGCGGTGATTTCAGCAGTGATACCGACTTCTTTAGCCAAGATCATTTTCTTGGATAAGGTCAATACAACGACTGCTGGATAAGGTTCAACTTTACCCATGACGTTATAGACATCGCCTTTGGTAATGGTCTTGTTATCTAAGGTAATCAATACGGTATCTTTATCGGAAATGCTTGTGGTCTTATCATAACAACCTACCAACATAAACGAGGCTAATACTAGAACAATTAATTTTTTCATGGGTTATTCTCCATCCAAACCGAGATATTTTTTAATCGCAGTTTCGAGTTCAGTATTACCATTGAAGTTGATGTGCAATGCTTCAGCATTGGCCCATAAGATCTTCATCGGTAATTTAGCGTTTGCAGTCAAGATCGCATAATAGAATTCATCATAGGTCTTTAAGACAGCTAAATCAGCAGTTTGTCTTTGGATCAAATGATAACCATAACTGGTGGTGATCCAAGCACTGGTTTCGCCTTCATTGAGGGCCAAAGCAGCAGTTAAGAATTCAGCTTGATAAGAAGTGTCTTTATCCATGTAACCCAAGAGACCTTCTTTTTGGTTGGTCTGTGAGTCTTCTGAATATTTCACAACGGCATCCTTGAAACTCATTCCACCAGCGAGTGCATCTTTTACAGCTTGTAAACGAGCAGCTTCATCGGCGGTAGGCTTTTTAGGATCATCCATTGCGATCAAGATGTGACTAACGACACGTGGTTTCTTGTCTGTGGTAAACGCAGTCAAGTATTCATCCATGTGTGCATCAAGATACGCAAAGTTCATTTTGTCTGTTTTAACGAGCTCAGTGACATAATCATCGAGTTCATCGATCGAGTAATAATCGCTTTGATTCAAATAGTACTTAGCGATGGTTTCATAGGTATAACCGTATTGAGCATAAGCTTCTGCCAATTGGTTCCAATACGCCACTGTTTCAGTCGTTTTTGTTTTGATCAAATCTTTAAGCTCGGTGGTTGATTCAACTGAACCGTCGATGATGGCACGTTTCAAGTTGATGTATACTGAATAGTCTCCATAATACTTATACAGTTCTGTGTAGAACTCGTCGGTGGTCACATTTTCTCCGCCGATTTCGAAGACGACATCTTTACCACCATCTTGTTTAGAAGGTAGTAAATTCGCAAACAAATCTTTGGTCTGGGTATAAGCAAACATGGCTACGATCGCCACGAAAGCTGTTGAGATCAAGGCAAAGAACCAATGAGCAGCCATTGCTTTGGCAACTTTAGGTTTCTTCTTCGCTTTGCTAAACTTCAAGACTGCGAATACGACCAGGTATACAGCAGCGAAGAGGACAGCAAATCCTAACAATATTTGATATTCTACTGACATTTCAAATCCTCCTAAGGAATCTTACTTATTATAAGTTGATTCACTCTATAATGCAAGAAATAAAAGTGTGTCTGACATAATTGTCCATAATCGTTATGATATAATATTTTATGCTTTTAGATGACGAAAAGAAAGATTGGTGAACGAGGTATGAGTACTCTTAATATAAAGAATTTACATGTAGAAATAGAAGGAAAAGAGATCCTAAAAGGGGTCGATTTAAGCGTCAATAGTGCTGAAATCCACGCTTTAATGGGTCCTAATGGGAATGGAAAATCAACCCTATTAGCCGCCATTATGGGTCATCCTAAGTATACGGTCACTCAAGGTGAGATCACCTTTGATGGACAAGATGTTTTAAAAATGGCTGTCAATGAAAGAAGCAAGATAGGACTCTTTTTAGGGATGCAATATCCTATGGAAGTCGCGGGTGTAACCAACTCAGATTTTCTTAAGGCTGCATTGAATTCTAGAAGGACAAGTCCTATTCCTTTGTTTACCTTTATTAGAACTTTAGAAAAGGCTGTCAATTTACTTCAAATGAAGTCTGATTTAGCTCATAGATATGTCAACGAAGGATTCTCAGGTGGAGAAAAGAAACGCAACGAGATCCTACAAATGATCTTACTTGAACCAAAGATCGCCATGTTGGATGAGATCGATTCTGGACTGGATGTCGATGCGATGAAGATCGTCGCAGCTGCTATTTTAGAACAATCCGTTAAGTCTCAAGTAGGGCTCATCATTGTCTCTCATTATGAACGTTTTTATCAATTGATCCAGCCTACTCATGTCCATGTCATCTTGGATGGTAAGATCGTCTTAAGTGGCAATCATGACTTGGTCAATCGTATCGATACAGAAGGCTATGATTGGATCGCTCAAGCCTATGGGGTCCAAATCGTCAAAGAAATCAAAACGAGACCTGTTACCGCAACCTCTATAGGCACTTGTGCTGTCAAAGAAAGAGGGATGGAATAATGCATCTCACTTTGAAACAGGGAGCTCAACGGACTTCCCTGAATCAAGACATGGAGATCATCACTTTAGCGAACACTGTTTCGTCTTTGGTGCTTGATTTTGAAGATGATATCTCTGCCACATTAAACGTTACGATCACTGAAGGATCTACGCTTGATTTGTTTTGTTTCAATACGTCCAATCGTTTATCGATCAATGAAACCTATACACTAGAAAAGGATTCTATTTTAAACTTATCTTATGGAGATCTTACTCAAGGTGAGACCCTGAGAAATGTCCAAGTCAATCTAGAAGGTAAAGGAGCTCAAGTTCAATTGAACTCAGCCACTTTGATTACTTCTGATACAAATCTGAATTATCGTTTTAGTCATAAAGCTCAACATACCCAAGGTGACATGAAAAACTATGCGGTCATGGGTAAAGGTGGAAACCTTAGTCTATACGCAATAGGTCATATCGAAAGCACTGGTGCTTTTAGTGAGACCCATCAAAGCACAAGGGTCTTAAATCTAGAAGGCTCTAAGAAAGCCTCCGTTTATCCGCATTTGATCATCGACAACAATGAAGTCCAAGCGAGCCATGCGGAAAGCACGGGCCAAATGGATGAGGATCATCTCTACTATCTACAATCAAGAGGATTGGATGTCAATCAAGCGATACGTTTAATGGTCAAAGGCTATTTAAGCTCAGTAACCGACAGTATCAATGATGAAGCTCTTAAGACTTTGATCTTAGAACAAATCGATCAGAAGGTGGAAGAACTATGCTAAATGTAAAAGAAATAAGAAAAGATTTCCCAATGTGTGTCAAACAAGACGCAGGGAATGGAAAAGTCTATCTAGACAATGCCGCAACGACATTTAAACCTTACTCGGTTATCGAAGCGGTTACTCGTTATTATACCGATGAATCTGTCAATATCCATAGAGGCGATTATGATCTATCCTATCAAGTCTCTGATGAGTATGAACAGACACGTAAAACAGTCGCACGTTTTTTGAATTGTGAAGAAAGAGAAGTCATCTTTACTTCAGGTGCGAGTGCTTCTTTGAATCTATTTGCTTATGGTTGGGCTCAAAAGTTTCTTAAGAAAGGCGATGTCATTCTTTCTTCTGAAGCTGAACATGCCTCCAATATCTTACCTTTGATGAAGGCAGCTGAACTGACAGGCGCTACGATCGAATATATCCCTTTGACTGAAGAAGGCGAGCTTACGATCGAAGCCTTTAAAGGTGCGATGCATGATAAGGTCAAATTGGTCTCTATCGCGCATATCTCCAATGTCTTAGGTTTTGTCCACCCAATTAAAGAACTCACGAAGATCACCCATGAGTATGGGGCCATCATCTCCGTTGACGGAGCTCAATCTGTCCCTCATATCAAGACAGACGTCAAAGATTGGGACATAGACTTTCTATCCTTTTCAGCCCATAAGATGTTGGGTCCTACAGGTGTAGGGGTCTTGTTTGGAAAGTATGCCTTATTAGATCAAATGGATGCCTTTATGTTAGGCGGAGGCAACAATGCTCGTTTTGACATCTGTGGAAACATCCAACTGAAGAATCCTCCATTTAAGTTCGAAGCAGGAACCCCTGCAATCGAAGCTGTCTTAGGTTTAAAAGCTGCCATCCTTTATTTAGAAAAAGTAGGCATGGATGAGATCGAAGCTTATGAACATGAACTTAAGACTTACGCTGTCTCTAAATTAAAAGATCTCAAAAACGTGATCCTGTATAATCCTCATGCGGGTACAGGCATCATTACCTTTAACGTAGAAGGCATTTTCGCTCAAGACACAGCCATTTATCTTAACTCTAAAGGCCTTATGGTTAGAGCAGGCAATCATTGTGCTAAGATCCTGGTTGAAGTCATCAAGACCTCAGAAACCGTTAGAGCCTCTGTTTCTTTCTACAATACCAAAGAAGAAGTCGATCGTTTGGTCGACGCTTTAAGAACCATAACCTTGGAACAGTGCATCGACCTGTCCATCATGTAAGGAGGAAGCATGTCCGATTATCTCAAAGATCCTCAGATCCATCGTGAAATCATCATGGATCATTATCAACACCCTAGAAATCATCATTTAAGCGATGATAAGACCTATCATAAAGCCCATATGGCTTCAGAATCTTGTATCGACGACTTAACGGTTATGATGAAGATCGATAAAGGTCTCATCAGTGATGTCTGTTTCGATGGGGTAGGTTGTACTATATCGACCGCATCGACTTCGATCTTGACTGATCTTATTAAAGGCAAGACCTTAGAAGAAGCCAAATCCATTATAAATAGCTATTATGCCATGATCGACTTAAAAGAACTCAACGAAGATCTTCTACAAGAAGCCGTTGCTTTCCAAAACGTAGGCAAACAAGCCAATCGCATCAAATGTGCCACCATCGGTTTCAAAGCGATTGAGCAAATGATCAAGGAAGAAGAAACCCATGACTAAAAATAACCTGCCTTCATCTGAATACCAGTATGGTTTTCACGATGAAGATGTCAGTGTCTATAGAACTAAAAAAGGTATTTCCAGAGAAATCGTCGAAGAGATCTCCAAAATAAAAAATGAACCAGCTTGGATGACAGAATTTAGACTGAAAGCTTTTGAAGTGTTTGAATCTAAACCTATGCCAAACTGGGGTCCTTCTCTAGAAAGCATCAAGTTTCAAGATTACACCTACTACATCAAACCTTCAGCTCGTATGGAAAACAAATGGGAAGATGTCCCAGATGAGATCAAGAATACTTTTGATCGATTAGGCATCCCTGAAGCAGAGAAGAAATTTCTCTCAGGGGTCGCTACCCAATATGAATCTGAAATGGTCTACCACAATATGCTTCAAGAAGTTGAAGATAAGGGAGTCATCTTTACCGATACCGACTCAGGTCTACGTAATCATCCTGAGCTTTTTAAGAAATTCTTTGGCAGTGTGGTTCCTTATACAGACAATAAGTTTGCGGCTTTAAACAGCGCTGTATGGAGCGGAGGATCTTTCATCTATGTCCCACCAGGCGTTAAACTGGATAAGCCTTTACAGTCTTATTTTAGGATCAATTCTGAACAGATGGGCCAATTCGAAAGAACTTTGATCATCGTCGATGAAGGGGCAGACGTCCACTATGTGGAAGGCTGTACAGCTCCGACCTATTCGAAAGATTCGCTTCATGCGGCTGTCGTTGAGATCATTGTCCATAAGAACGGAAAATGTCGCTATTCGACGATCCAAAACTGGTCTACCAATGTCTTAAACTTGGTCACAAAAAGAGCTAAAGTGTGGGACCATGGGGTCATGGAATGGATCGATGGAAACATTGGTTCACACATCACGATGAAGTATCCTGCGTGTTGGTTGATGGGACCCTATGCGAAAGGGATGACCATCTCTATCGCCGTAGCTTCTTCGATCAATCAGATCCAAGATGCAGGGGCTAAGATGATCCATATGGCACCTTATACTTCCAGTAATATTATTTCTAAATCGGTTGCCCGTAATGGGGGAACTGTCAATTATCGTGGGATGGTAAGACATGCGCCTAATGCATTACATTCTAGAAGCAAGATTGAATGTGATACCTTGATTTTAGATGACATCAGTCGATCAGATACCTTACCTACCAACGTCTCTTCTCATCCTACTTCTACGATTGAACATGAAGCCACCGTTTCTAAAGTCTCTGAAGAACAGTTGTTTTATCTCATGAGCAGAGGTCTTTCTAAGAGCCAAGCTTTAGAAACCATCGTTATGGGTTTCTTAGAACCGTTTACACGTGAGTTACCTATGGAATATGCGGTAGAACTCAATCAGTTGATGAAGATGGAAATGGTAGGCTCAGTCGGTTAATATGACCAAAGCCGTTTTAAGAAACAAACATAAAGATCTTCGTTTAAATGTCGATCCTGTTTATCTTGAAGCGGCTTCTTTGCGTCTTCAAGAAAAAGCATGGGAAATCATAAAAGATGTATCTTCAGTAGGACTCTATATCTCAATGGATTATGAAGTCTCAACTCGAACACTGTTTCAGCGTTGTCTAGATAACCATAAGATCCTTTGTGTCCCAAAGATCGTAGGCAATCAAATGATCTTTATCCAGATCAAAGATCTATCTGAGTGTAGTAAAAGCCCTTATGGAATCTTAGAACCATCCTCAAATGAAGCATATAAAGGAAAAATAGACGTGCAAATCATACCGATGTTGGCGTTTAATCAACGACACTTTAGATTGGGTTATGGGAAAGGTTATTATGATACCTATCTTATAAACTACACGGGACTTAAATGTGGTCTTTGTTTCTCAATGGATGAAGATGTTGATTTGATTGAAAGTGATCATGACATTGCCTGTGATATGATCCTTACTGAAATCTAATAGTCACACAGTTTCACACAAACAATACATAGAACTGACATATTGATTTATTAAGATAATAGTGCAAGGTAAAACTTGCCTGTTCGATTTTCTCTTCTCAAACACAATAACCCTTTTATCGAACAGAACCCTTTCCCCTTTTTAGTAAAAAAGAAAAAAGATGCTCCCCCCATCTTTTTTCTTTTCTAGGAGATGTTTTATTAATTAGTTTAAAAAACATAGTTTCACACAAACACACCATACCCCTAACACAATGCTAGACTAGAATGTGTTTGTAAGATAAAGATCTTACCTGTTCGATTTTCCCTTTCAATAATAATTCTCCTTTCTAGAACAGTAACCCTCCCTTAGGTTAAAAAGAAAAAGATGCTCCCCCGGCATCTTTTTTCTTGCTTATTTGACATCGTTAAATGCCTTACTTATACTATAGAAATGAAAATCCTTGCTTATTTCCACGATGACCAATATGTAGCTTCACCCATACAACAGATTCGTTTTACCGCAAGAGTCTATGTTTTTAATCGTGAAGGTAAAGTAGCTTTCCTACATATCAAAGGAGAAGATGGTTTTGGGGTAAGAAATCATCTTGAGAGTCCTGGTGGAGGCGTAGAGATGAATGAAAGCTTCGAAGAAGCTGCCATTCGTGAAATCGATGAGGAATTAGGTGCTACAGCGACTCAGTTTAAAGAAATAGGGGTCGTCATCGATCGTTACAACATCATCGATCGTATGACCTTTAGTGTTTATTTTAGTGCCCAATTAACCTCCCTAAAAGAAGAGCTTCATCGAACAGAAGAAGAGATCTTATTGATTGAATCTGTAGAATGGTTGGATATCAACGAAGCTCTATCACTTTTAAAAAAAGCCGACAGTGCAGTCGACTTGATTATTCATAGAAGAGAATTAGCGGCGTTTTCAGCGCTGTGTGAAAGCATGAAGCTTATAAAGAATTAAAGTTATCCGTTTTTTGTGGTAAACAAGACTAAAGTAGATCACCTTGAATGATGCCTCTTCGGCTCATTTTTTTATCGATCCCATTCAATACGGATTTCTTGTTTTTGACCCATTGTGGCGCAAGGATATCTTTCCCATCCCCATCTCCAGTCAATCTCATTAGGACAACTTCTGGAGGAATCAACTGAAGTTGATGGATGATGAGATCTTCAAATTCATCTTGATCGATTAAGGTAAAAGGTTTGAGCTTATATACAACTCCTAAAGCTGTATGATCTAAAACATTGAGCATATGTATCTTTATCCCATAAGGTCTTAGCTGTCCT
>CAIXIN010000118.1 GCA_903919545.1 uncultured bacterium
AATATATTTTAGTTCACGAGATTCAAATCGTTCAACTTGATGAAGATGAGCTGTATTGAATGAGATACATCGACTCAGTAATTCATGATAAGTCTCAAAGATGGTTTGGATCTGTGAAGCACTGATCAATTTATCAAGCTCAACGGAAATACGCTCTACTGGTAAGGTCGAAATAAGTTCTTGTTTTTTTAAGATCGCTAATGAGGTTTCTTTTTCGATACTAAAACCTAATTGGGCAGAAAAACGAAGTGCTCGTAATAGTCTTAAGGCATCCTCGTTGAAACGATCTTCTGGATGTCCTATCGCTTTGATCTGTTTCTTTTTTAAATCGATTAATCCATCGGTATAATCGATGAGGTTTCCATAGATATTGACTGCCAAGGCATTGATCGTAAAGTCTCGTCTTAAGACATCATCTTTTAATGAACCGATAAAACGTACTTCATCTGGATGACGAAAATTACTGGAGGTGCTTTCACTTCGATAAGTGGTGATCTCTATCCAATGGTTATGGATCTTGACCCCAATCGTACCTAGTTTTTCACCTATCCTTGATAAGGTATAGTCTTTAAAGATCTCGATCATTTGAAGTGGAGAAGCATTGGTTGCCATATCGATGTCTGAAGAAGGTCTATGAATCAAATGATCACGGACATAACCTCCAACGATATAGACTTCAAAACCCTTATCTTCCAGTAAGGTCATTAAATGATGAGCTGATTTTGGGATAACACAGGATGTTGTCATGTTTGATTTCATTATACCATGAGCAAAACTATAGAATTATCTACTATAGAATATAAAACATAGATTTAAAGTCTATTTGATTCTATTTATCTTGAAGTGAAATAAATATAAACACTTTCATTAAAAATGAATATCTGGTATAAATAGCCACCATCAACTGAACGCTCATTGATCGCATAAAACGAATAACAATTACAATCCAGCTCGAATGGAAGATCATTTTTTTCATAAAATAAATTGAAAACTTCCAATGAGTAAGTATCATCTTGAACACTATTGTATTTATTGATGTTTGAATCTAATTGAAATAAAGATTCAAGGTATTGAACATCCTTCTGACTGTTTAATTCTATCTTATAAAAACTCCCAAATTCATCAGTGGATCTCATAGATACAAGTTCGTAATCGATCTTATCTAGATGGATATTTTGATTATGATTAAAGTAGAAAGACTGTTTTGTATAGAATGATACTCCATTAGAAGAAGAGAATACCAGAAAACACAAACTCAAAACAAAACTAAGAATAATCACTAAATACCATTTCTTTTTATTCATTCATCTCATCCCCCCCAATTGATTTAGAAATCACAACAATTACAATACCAATTATGACATAAACAAACTTGAGGAGATTAAAAAAATACAGTGTCTGAAGTAAGCTAATCAGTTTTCAGTATTGTAGCTTATCCTAAAACAATAGCCAACTCTATTATAAAGCACACCTTGGTGTGCTTTATGAATCCATTTTTCATGGTATGATAAATGAAGTTAGGAGGATCCTATGAAAAAACTATTGATACTCTTAAGTGCTGCTGTCGTATTGGCTTTTGCGATACTGCTTCAACTTGATCTGATCGCACTATTTAGATTGAGTCTTGCGGGGATCTATGATACCCCAACCAATATGTATTTCTTATGGATATTCCCTACCTTCTTTAATGTAGGATATGAAGTCCTCAAAGATTCTTTATTCTTGGTGATCTTAGTAAGTGATCTCTTCTTATTGGGATCTGGTGGCTTACTGTATTGGGGTCTTGTTACTGAAGATTATCCAATGTCTTCTAAATATCATTTCTAAGGTCTACGGACCTTTTTTTCTAGGATGGCGAAAGATTCGATGTGTTTGGTTTGAGGAAAAAGGTCTACGCCTTGGATCCATGTTACTTTATATTGTAGGGCCAATTGTTTAAGATCTCTGACTTGAGTCAAAGGATTACAGGAGATATACAGGATCTGCCTAGGATTCATCTTGATGAGATTATTGATGAAAGCCATAGAAGCACCTTCTCTAGGAGGATCCATTAATACGATGTCTGCCCCTTCTGCACTTCCCATATATTCATCTACTTTTTTCTTATAGAACTTCGCATTGGTGATTTGATTAAGCGCAGCGTTTTCCGTAGCGAATTTTACCGCGACAGGATTACTTTCTATGCCTATGACAGTCTTCACTTTAGATGCACACATCAAAGCCATAACTCCTACTCCACAATACAGATCCACTAAAGTATCTGTAGGACGAAGATCTAGATGAGATAGTGCTTCTTTAAACATCATCTCAGCTTGATTAGGATGAACTTGAAAAAAGCTAGAAGGACCTAGATGAAAGGTCAAACCACCCATCTTATCGGTTAAGGTCTCTCTACCATAAAGCAATCTATTTGTATTGGATAAGACATAAGGACCTTGATCAGGATTGGTATTCTCATAGATCGATGTGATCTCAGGATGAGCTTTTCTTAAGGCTGTGACCACATTTTTTCTTCCAGGAAACTCAGAAGAAGCATTGACCAAGATGACCATGATTTCATCCGTTGAACTGGATACTCTGATGACGATGTGTTTAAGATAGCCTTCATCATAATCAGGTTCATAGACTTGTTGTTTCTGTTGTTTTAAGATGAGCTTTAATGAGTTAAAAATAGCTTCAGCTTTCTTATCTTGGATCAAACAATGATTGATGGTGACCAAGCTCTTAGAATTCATCGCATAAAAACCACCTAAGATCTGAGTCTTGAAGGCTTTTAGTGTATAAGTATTCTTATGACGATAGGCAAAGATCTCTTCTGCTTTTAGAAAAGCTTGTGGAGTCAATTGGATGTCATTACATAAGGCTACCATTTGTTTACTTTTCCATTCAACTTGTTTATCATAATCCCAGTTGAGCAGTTGACAACCACCACACTTTAAAAAATGAGGACAGTAGTGTTCTTTAGAAGGCACCGTGTTTTTAATGGATTCTAAATCAGTATTGCTTATTCTTAACTCAAAATAACTTTCGTCTTGCATTAGAAGATCTCGATGCTGACCGGACAGTGATCCGATCCAAATATATCATCATGGATCTTGGCTTCTTTTAAAGCCAATTTCAATCGTTCAGAGATCACGAAATAATCGATTCTCCATCCAACGCCCTTTTCACGAGCAGCCATGCGATAACTCCACCAAGAGTACTGAATCTTCGTGGGATACAAGGATCTAAACGTATCGATGAAACCGCTCTTCAGTAAACGGGTCATCTTTTCTCTTTCCTGATCACTAAAGCCAGGACTATTACGATTGGTCTTAGGATTCTTTAAGTCGATCTCTTCATGGGCCACATTAAGGTCTCCACATACGATCACGCCTTTTTTCTGATCCAAACGCATCAGAAACAATCTAAATTCATCTTCCCATACCATACGATAAGACAACCTTCTCAGTTCATCTTGAGAGTTAGGAGTATAGATGTTGACCAAATAGAAGTTATCATACTCTAAGGTCAATACCCTTCCTTCTTGATCATGTTCTTCCATATCGATGCCTCTAGTCACATTAAGAGGTTTCTGTTTAGCCCATATGGCTGTGCCTGAATAGCCCTTCTTAACGGCTGAGTTGAAGTATGAAGTATAGCCTTCTGGATTGAATTCTAATTGTCCTTCTTGCATTTTGGTTTCCTGTAGACAAATAAAATCAGCCTCGAATGAGGCAAAGATCTCAGGAAATCCTTTAGTATAGATGGCTCTTAAGCCATTGACATTCCATGATACAAATTTCATAAAGCACGCTCCTTGTATCAGTATACTCAAACTCAAAGGGTTTGTCATCTGTGATAAAATAGAGTCATGCTGATCTGTCCCTTATGTAAAACTAAATTACTAGAAGAACCAAAGCGTTTTTGCTGTATGCAGGGCCATGCCTATGATAAAGCAAAATCTGGTTATGTCAATCTTTTAATAGGCTCTTCTTCCAAATCTCATGGAGATGAAGAAGCCATGATCCTTTCTAGACATCGTTTCTTAAGTCAAGGACACTATGATCCTTTAGTCGATGCCTTATTAGACATCCTTAGATCCCTTAAGATAAACTCTTTGATCGATCTAGGATGTGGAGAAGGATACTATACAGATCACTTACAGAGAGCTCTTAAACTCCCTGTAGTAGGCATAGATCTTTCTAAGTCAGCCCTTAAGATCGCATCTAAAGCGAATCAAAACATCAATTATGTCTTAGCCAACATCACTAAGACCCCAATAGAAGATCAAAGCACAGATGCGGTCTTATCGATCTTTTCTCCTTTTGATCTAAAAGAAGCTCAAAGGATATCTAGTCGTTACCTTATTTTAGTAAGACCTAATCCACAACATCTGCTTCAACTTAAAGAAACACTGTATGAGAAGATCTTAGAAAATCCTCTTCCTGTCACTGAATTTCCACAATCTTTATGTATACTTGAGAAAGAGATCAGCTTTATGATGGATCTAGATCATGATTCCCTAAACGATCTCTTGATGATGACCCCTTATGCGCATACTTCACCTCAAAGTGGTCTACAAAAAGTAAGAGCTTTAGATCATTTATCCATTTTGGCTCAATTTCATATCAGTGTTTTTCAGTTCTTGCATGCTTCATCAACATAGTCTATAATAGAAAAACAAACTAAGGAGCTTTCTATGTCTGAACTCGCTGGACTTGGTCTAGGTTTCATCTACATCGTCGTTGTGATCGTTATTGCGATGTCTTTGGCGAAGTTTCCTTATGAGATCAGTCGTACCTTTGCCCATATCATGACTGCCAATTGGTGGTTTATCGCATCCTATACGATGGCTTCTTATTGGGTCGTTATGGCGACACCTCTTTTCTTTATTTTATTTAATATCTTGAATTCTATCTTCAATTGGATACCTTGTCTTAATTCTAAAA
>CAIXIN010000119.1 GCA_903919545.1 uncultured bacterium
CATTATTAATGCGTCTCGTAATACTCCTTTTTGAAATTGATTTAATTTAGCCATAACCTTTATTTTTTTTTCTTTATTTATACTTCAATATACGAAATTCTATTTTAATCTCTTATTCCCTCATTAAATTCTAATAAGATTAATTCAGCTGTTGCACGATCAACCCAAGCACTTCCATCTACATCAGCTATATCACCAACATAATACAAATCATCAATACAGGTTAAATCTTCTAAATACATAATCTTTCTTTATTTGAGTGAAATATACGAAAAGAGGCTTACGCCTCTATTTCCTCTAATGCTTCTTTTAAAACTGCTACATTGTTTGAACCATACTTACCTACTAACCAAACATTATCTTTAGTTAAACAATAAACATATTCCTCACCTGATTCAAAACCACATTCATATAAATCCTCTACACCTAAATAGAGCTTTTGCATCAAATCATCACCTTGATCACGATGATACGCTTCTGTAGTTTCGATTGTTTTGTCTAATGATGAAATGTTTCCTAAAGCAATGAGTTGCTCTGTTTTCTCTCTATCATAGTTTTCAAACAAAATTTTACCATTTGTTTCGATATGACCATCCCAATGACAATAAATTGAGATAATTCCGTCTTGTGTTTCAATTGCTATTCTTGATCTTGTTGCCATAATTTTCTTTTTTATTTACTGAAATATACGAAAGTTAGTTTGATAATTCTATTCCTAAGTCTAAGAGAAATAATGTTAGGTACATCTCGAATCTTTTGAATTCTATTTCCTCTACTTGTTGTTTAGCGCTCTTTCTCATTGTAGTTCTTCAATAAAAAATGATAAAATAGTTTCGTCATCATCCTCTATAGCAGTATCTTCTAATGCTTCAAATACTGATGATAAGGTGTTTGCACGTTCAATTCTACTTATTACTTTCTTATGTTCTTCCTTAAAGGCACGAAACGAATATATTTCATTTCCAATATCATCTATATCATCACATGACTTGATATATTCGAGTGAGTATTCTGTTGCTCTATCTAAATCACCATTAAGATACTCTACTAATCCCTGTTTACCTTTTTCTAAATCAAATTTCATAACCTTCTTATTTTCTTTCAATATACGATCTTCTTCTTGTGTAGAAACTTCCTCTACTTTAACAAACATATGTGAGTAATATTCACCATCGTTTTGTTCATTATCGTTTCCATCTCTAATCCATTTTACTGAGATGAGTTCTCCTCCATCTTCATCAGTGTATGTTGTACCTTGATAAATTGCTTTTGCTCCTTGATTTGCTGAATATCTAATGCTTGGGAAGTCAAAGCGTACTATATCTCCTTTTTTCAATTTCATAACTTTTCTTTTTTAAATGTAATGTGATAATCTAAATCAAACAATGTTTTAACTTCAATTTCATAACCTTTAAACGTACCTATCCCTTGAGCATAATCGATAAAACTCATTCTATCTTCAGGGTGTACTTTTGATTGATACTTGTTATATTCTTCTCGTAACTGCTTTTCTAATTCTTTTTTCATACTTGAAATATACGAAAGGCTCTTTAATTAGAGCCTTCCTTTTTTACTTGTTTTGAAAATCGTTCGAGCAATTCCTCTGAACTTAAATTATCATATTCAACATCTTTTTTCTTGA
>CAIXIN010000120.1 GCA_903919545.1 uncultured bacterium
CGCAGCCAAACGTATCTCAAAGGAAAAGGGATATCATTTGGTGCTTTCTGAAGGACCAGTGTGGAAAGAAGTCGCCATCAAAGCGAAAGAAACACGTACAGAAACCAATAAAGTAAGAAGTATCTTGATGGTGGTAGTGTTCTCACTTATCGCAGGAACGATGTCTAAACTTCCTGAATGGATCTATGGGACAAATAATTATACCTTGGCTTATGGCTTGATGGTGTTTAAAAACATCACCTTATATGTCTTACCTTTGGTTGCCTTGTATCTACTTCTTCAACACAAATCCAGTAAAAAGATGACTATGGTGTTGATGGGGATCTTCACGTTAACGATCGTACTGATCAATGTTTATCCTTATAATGGGGATCGAAATACTGAGCTTTTAACGGGTCTTCATACACCATTACTGATGTGGTTGATCATAGGCGTTGCTTATCTAGGAGATGAATGGAAAATCTCTAGAAGACGTATGGATTTTATAAGATTTACTGGAGAGGCTTTCATTTATGGGGTCTTGATCTATAGTGGGCTTTTGGTTCTGATTGGATTTATCTTCTTGATCTTTAGTTCAATCAATATCGATGTATCTGAGTTCGTTACGGAATACCTCATCGTTTATGGATCCTATGGGACCGTATTAGTAACGGTATATCAAGTCGAAAAGAAGAACTTGATGGAGAATTTTGCGCCTATCTTAGCGAAGATCTTTAGTCCTTTATTTCTGATTGCGATGAGTGTTTTTCTTTTAACGATCATATTTACTGGAAGAAATCCTTTAGTTGATCGTAATTATCTTATCGCATTTGATGTGATGTTGATTCTTGTCTTGGCTTTAGTACTATATGTAATATCGGCTAGAAAAGAAGATGAGAAGATAGGTCTCTTTGATTACCTAAGCATAGGACTAATTACAACGGCTCTTCTGATCGATGGGATCGCACTTATAGAGATCATAATGAGATTGGCAACCATGGGTATTACGCCTAATAAGATGGCTGCCTTAGGGGAGAATGTTTTGGTCTTTATCAATCTAGCAGGCTTAGCTTACTTCTACATCAAAGTTATACAGAAACAAGTTAGTTTTGAAATACTGGAACGTTTTCAAACCAGATATCTTGTGATCTATGCAGGATGGTTGGCAGTAGTAGCCTTCCTCTTCCCAATATTCTTTGGATTTAAATAAACCATACACCCTTACTGATAAGTAAGGGTGTTTTTATAGAATCATTATGTATATGATTTGGAGTTAATCAATAGACTGTATTATCAAATAAACAACGTAATGGAACTAAAAATGGACACCTTAAACATTTATTAAGTATAAAACAATACTTGTGATACAATGACTTTAGAAGACAGCATAGACTAATTAATGGGGTCAAGACTATTTTAAGAAACTCACAAGGGGTGATTGAGTTGACAAAACAGATTCAGAATATCGTTGAGCGCGAGCCACAAGCTTACGCGTATCTTCGTCTTATTCAAGCTCAGGATAAAAGCCCTGTCGATTTTGAGTTTATTAAAATCAACAAGACTTTTGAAAATATAACTGGTCTATCAAGTCCAAAACTTAATAAACAAGGATTCAAGCTTTTATATCAAGATCCTAAAGAGGCTTTGGTTTATTTACATAAATTCAGCAAGATCGCACTGGGGGCTCCTGGTGAATCTTTGACTTGGAGAATAAATGACTCAAGTAAATCGTTTAGGATGGACGTTTTTTCAGTCGAACCAAGGACCATTGTCATCCTGTTGACAGAACTTCAAGAAGCTTATTTTGCTGAGTCTAATGAGCTTATCAATCCTAAACAAAACACGAATATTTTAAACGATACGTCATTGAGACATCAACAACTCGCTGAGTACACTCGAACTTACATTTGGGAGTGTGATACAGAAGGTTTTTACACTTACTTAAGTGATAACGTAAAAGATCTTATAGGATATGAGCCTGAAGAGCTGATTGGGAAATACCATTACTATGATCTATTCAAAGAAGATGTTCGTGATAAATTACGAAAAGAAATTGACGAAATCTTAAACACTACTAAAAAACTTGTGGATTTTCCTAATGATGTTATTACAAAAACGAACATGACCTTATCCGTTTCTACCAATTGCTTTACTATTTTTGATGAGAGTGGCCATATTAAAGGTTATCGTGGATCTAATGTCGATGTAACATCACGTAAAAAAACAGAAGATGCTTTGAGAATAAGCGAAAAGAAATTCCTTTTGATCACAGAGAATATATCCGATCTTATTTGGGTCTTAAAGCTTAAAACAGATGAACTGACCTATATCACTCCTTCAGTAGTCAGCCTAATTGGATATACTCCCGAAGAAGCCATGAAGCTGAAAGCAGAAGATTTGATCTTATCAACATCCATTAAAAAATTTAGAGAGACAATTGCTGAAGGTGCTGAATATTTTATCCAACATCCTCTCGAAGATAAAATATGGGTCTTTGAAATTCAAGAGTATCGAAAAGATGGAACGATCATTTGGGTTGAGAGCTCAATGAGGTTTAGATTTGATGAACTAGGTGAAGTAGAAGTCGTTGGGGTATCACGCAACATCGATCATCGAAAACAAACTGAAAAAGAGATCTTGTATTTAAGTTATCATGATCAATTGACTGGGGTATATAACCGTGCTTTCTATGAAGAAGAAATCTTACGTCTAAACACAGCACGTAATTTACCTTTTACCTTAGTAGTTTGTGATATCAACGGATTGAAACTCACCAATGATGCCTTTGGGCATATGGCTGGGGATCGTTTGATTATCAGTTTGGGTCATGTCTTTCAAAGAGTCTGTAGAAAAGATGATATTATTGCCCGTATTGGTGGCGATGAATTTGCCTTACTATTGCCTAAGACTTCTGAGAAAGTAGCTCAAATGGTCTTGAGTAGGATCTATGATGAGATCGCATTGACCAAACCTGAAAAAATTAAACTATCTGCGTCTTTTGGATTAAAGACAAAGACAAGTGTGGATGAAGACTTCAGTGAGATTTTCAAACAAGCAGAAGATCGCATGTATCTAGAAAAAGTTAAACATCATTCCAACGTCAAGACTGGAACGATCAAACTTGTGACAACGAGTCTTTTTGAAAAGTATCCTGAAGAAAAACAACACGCTCATAATGTAAGCATCCTAAGTCGTAGAATTGGGGAAGCTTTAGGAATGTCTTCACGTGAAGTAGCTGATCTTGAGATGGCAGGGTTTCTCCATGACATAGGAAAGATTGGTTTAGAAGAAGGCTTTATCAACCCAAAGAAATACGCTACTTTTGATGAAACGCCTGAGTTTAGACGCCATTCTGAAATGGGTTATCAGATCATACGATCCGTTTATACCTATGCACATATTGCGGACTATATTTTAGCTCATCATGAATGGTTCAATGGGATGGGTTATCCAAAAGGACTTAAAGGCAATGATATCCCTCTACAAGGACGTATCATCAAGCTCGCAAACGATTTTAGTTCACAGATCGATCGTGAAGGATCAGATCTACCACAAGCTATGAAGTTCATTGAGGAAAGAAGCAATATACAATATGATCCTGCTTTAGTACTCATTCTTAAAAAGATGCTAGGAAACAGTACTCAACTTTACTAGTGTTCAAAACAACATTTAATCAAAATAAAAATGTGATCCTTCGTTAAGTAACGGTAGATCACATTTTTTATTAATCAATTAATTCTGAAAGAGATTAGTAATGGCGTCTTTCTCAGTCTCATGAACCAAGGCAATGATCTCATCATCGCTACAGATTCGGATATCACCTTTAGGTAAGATGACTTGATCGATTCGATTGATGGCGATCAAGAGAGATTTCGCAGGTAACTTAAGATCTTTGATGGCGACACTGTTTGCGTGAGATTGAGGAAGAACTTTGATCTTGATGATGGAATAATCACCTTTAGAGAGCTTCATCATGGTTTCGATGTTGCTGAGGTCCATGTTTTCGATGATCATACGACTCATCAAATCAGCTTGATTGAGATGGATATCAACGCCCATTTGGAAATTGAATAACCATTCATTCTTAGGATTATTGACACGGGCAATCGTTTTAGGGACCCCGTATTCTAATTTCGCTAAAGTCGAGACCACAAGATTGGTCTCATCAGCC
>CAIXIN010000121.1 GCA_903919545.1 uncultured bacterium
CGATACGCATTGACCTCTTTTAGAGAATAACTACTTTGAGATAAGACCACGAAAAAAAGTGTTATTACTAGACACAGCTTTTTGATTCTTTCCATTTTTGCCCCTTTTTATATGCTTATGTGTTGTTTATATTATAAACCTTTTACTATAGATAATAATGAATGTTTGTTTAAATAGAGAAAGAAACCAGCGATTTCTCGCTGGTTTAGCTTAACTTAGTTTAATCTTCTTCTTCATAACCAATAAGCCAACCAATAGACTCATAAGTAAGAAGCTAACACTATTCACGTCATTCTCATGACCTGTATTAGGTAGTTTAGCCGAAGCAGATACTAAACCAAAGATAGAGAATTGATTTGTCTCAAAGCTTAGGATAAAGGTTTCTGGATCATAATCATAACTAATGGTCGTATATGTCGTTACCCCATCCCCATCGGTATGTATTCTAAGAAGTTCAAATTCCTTGTCTCTTAACTCTACTGGTACTAGGAAACTGATCTTAACCAGTGAAAGTGTTTCAGTGACATTGAATTTACCTTCATCGATGTTTTTATAAAGTTGGATATCCATAAACAAGGTCGTGTAAACGCCATTGTCTAATAAATTCTTTTCATATTCTGTGATCTTCTCTATTTCAGCTTCGCTTAGTTCATCTAAGGTTCTGATATTGAGATCCATTTGGATAAATACACCGTGTAAAGGATTAAGCTCATCTTCGGTAAATTCTACCGCATCTCTTAAGCCTTCAACTAAGACATCGATCGAATCGCCTGTTCCAGATACGTATGATTGAATCTCTTCATAGACGGCTTTAATTGTGGTTGCTTCTGTGATCTCATCAAATGACTTATCCCATCCTTTAAACTGATAACCACTTCTAGACGGATGATCAGGTTCGATCGCAGGTTCTTCAAATTCTATGGATTGTTTAGAAAGCTCAGTATCATCATAATCAACGAAGATGACTTCATATTTTTCGTAAGACCAAGATGCATAGAGGGTAATGTTTTCTCCAGGCATCTTTGAGAAAGTATAAGGCGAGGTCAATTCTTCATCGGAATACCAACCTTCAAAGACACGATTGGCACGTGTAGGATCAGTAGGTTTAGTCACCGCTGAATCATAAACTTGGGTGATAGTATCTACAGCTGAACCTGAATTTGAATCAAATTCGATAGAATAGGTCCCTACTGTCCATTTGGCATAATAGCTCTTATTCCCTGTACTTCCAGAAGCGATACCAGCTATAGGACCCTCTGTGAATTCGGAATCGGTATACCAACCCTCAAATTCATAGGCATATCTTGTAGGGGTAGGTAAAGTGATCACAGAAGAAGCGATCGTATATCCAGTAGGCGCATCAGGATCATTGGTCCCACTGTTTAAGTAATAGGTGATCGTATAATCGATTGGGCTCCATTTAGCGACTAAGGTCACATCAGCACTGATCGAGAAGGTATCGGTAGCGACATAAGTAGTCGCTCCTTTTGTCCAACCAGAGAAACTATAACCTTCTTTACCTAAGGATTCTATATTACCTAAGACAGTCACTGAAGCTCCTGATAGATATTCTTTACTATCGGTAGGTACAGATCCAGAAGTGGATCCATTATCGTCATAAGTGACTTTAAAGCTTGTAAATTCTATGGTTTTCGTCGATGAGATGTCTTCTGACCCATTGTTGATGGTGAAACTGATCTTTCGATCAGCGACTTCACCTGTCGTAGAGAACTTCACTGTTCTCGCTGCAGTTTGGAATTCTGCCCCTGTTTTATAGGCTACAGAAGTCAATTCTAGTTTACCTGCACTATACACAGAGCCTACGATCCCATTGGCGTCGACGAAGCTTAAACTATCTCCTGTCTTCACATTATCGATCGTAATCACGAGTTTCTTAGTCTGTGCAGCTAAGACACTAATATTAGAGTCGATGGTGACAGAAGCACCACTGGTGGTATATGTTGTATTTCCTGATGAAGTAATAAGCACATCATTAAAGACGGGTAAATTAGCACTATCGCCACTTCCTAAACGCCAAGGAAAGATCGATATTGGATCTGTTTGATTGGCTGTGACCCATGCATTAAGTGATTCTAGAAGGGTCGCCATAACACTATAGGTTCCCATATTGGTTTGGGTAAGGGTTCCCGCATTGGAGCCGATTGCATCTAATCCACCTTCAGGATAATATCCATTCGTAACTGTTAAGTAATTCCAGTTTCTCCCTAGAAGGTTACCAATAGTGGCTACCCCTGAGACTAAACCTTTATTATAAACATTTGATAAAACGATCTGAGCACTTCCAGTTTCACCATTGGCTGTTCCCAAGATTCCACCACCGTAATTGCCCATATCTCCACCTGTTAATGTTACGGTGCCAAAATTATAGGCATTGGTAATCGATGTGTGTCCGTTTGCACTATAGGCATAACCTGCGATTCCACCAACCGCAGATACTGAGCCTGTAATGTCGGCAGTGTTATAAACATTTGAGAGTCGGATGGTGGATTGGATTTGACCCGCTATTCCACCTACGCCCCAATTACCGCTGACTTTTCCACTGACGGAGACATTGTCTGCCCAACCACTCGCATATAACAAACCTGAGATACCACCAACTTGATTGTTTCCTTTGATGTCGACATTGTCTAAATGTAAATTGGTAACCGATCCACCTCCAAATAGATGAGAGAAAAGCCCCACATAATCCTGAGAAGGCGCATCGATTTTCAGATTCTTAATGGTATGGCCTTTTCCATTAAAATTACCTGTAAATCCACGATAATTACTACTGGTTCCTATTGGGACCCAATTCCCTGTTCCTAGAGCATTAGGTGCTACATAAGGATCATTTAGTGTACCATCATTATTGGCGTCACTAAAATCCAAATCATTCATTAGAATGTAGTAACAAGAGCGATACGCGTTACTATCCTCTGTGTTGATGATTACTAATCCAGCGAATTGTTTAAGATAATAGATCCTGTATGGATCAGCTGAAGTCCCAGATCCATATGAATTTAAAATCGCTGAAACATAGTCAGGTTCCATAGATTTCGCATAGACAGTCTTCGTATGAGTACTCCCTAAAGAAATCACCATTAATAAAATTAAGCCAACTAATCCAATCTTCTTTACTTTTTCCATATTTACCCCTTTTTATAGCCTATTTAACCCAATAATATATACTAAATAATGATTTGTCAATAATGTTAGACAATCGATATTTTTATCAAATGAAAATGGGAAATACCTTCTTCCGATCACTACACAAGTGATTATCAATACTTTTTAGGCATATGTTTCAATAAAAAAGTAATACTCCATATGAATGATTTCATTATATGATTCCTAAAAACAATACAATTAGAATTGTAACGCTTTTTCAAATTTATTATGTAAATGCGTTACATAGTTTAGTTTACTCTAGATTAACCCTTAGTAACCCTTATGAGTTGAATCGATAAATTCCTAATTGATGAATCATTGATCAGTAAACTATATACAAAAAAACAGTTTCCTAA
>CAIXIN010000122.1 GCA_903919545.1 uncultured bacterium
GAGGCTTTGTCTCTGCGAAAGATGCGATAGAAACCTTTAGAATAGAAGGCCAATATACGGATCAGTTCTTACCTGCTTTCGTTATTCATGAGAAAGGTAAACCTGTAGGCACGATCCAAGATGGAGATGCGGTCATCTTCTTCAACTTTAGGGGAGATAGAGCCATAGAGATCTCTAAAGCCTTTGAGCAAGGTCCAGAATTCAAGTATTTCAATCGTGTTAGAACACCTAAAGTCTTCTACGCAGGGATGCTTCAATACGATGGAGATCTACAGATCCCTAAGAAATTCTTAGTTTCTCCTCCTCATATCACCAATACCCTATCAGAACTCTTGGTTAAACATAAGATCTCTCAATATGCCCTCTCAGAAACGCAAAAATTCGGTCATGTGACCTACTTCTGGAATGGGAATAGAACAGAAAAGTTCGATGAGAACTTAGAAACCTATGTGGAAATCAAATCAGACCTCGTTCCTTTTGAACAACGTCCTTGGATGAAAGCTGCCGACATCACTGATGCACTCATCGAAGCCATCGAATCAGGTAAATATGGATTCTTAAGAGTCAATTATCCTAATGGGGATATGGTTGGTCATACAGGATCTTATCCTGCCACCATCGTATCCGTTGAAACTGTTGATCTACAGCTCGCAAGGATCTTGCCTGTCATCAAAAAACTGGATGGCATCTTGATTGTTACGGCAGATCACGGGAATGCGGATGAGATGTATGAGAAATCAAAAGATCCTAACGCTAAACCTAAAGCCAAGACCTCTCATACCTTAAGCCCAGTACCTTTCTTCATCTATGGGGCTAAAGTCAAATTGAAGTATGGAAACTTCGGTCTCGCCAACATCGCTTCTACAGTTACAGATCTTCTTGGGATACATAAAGATCCAATCTGGTCAGAAAGCATGATTGAAAAGGAACATTCATAATAAACTAAAAAATCATCTCCAACGAGATGATTTTTATTACTGACTATTTATAAACTAATGTTACTTGTCTTTATGAGGTTCAATATAAAACGGTCTAAGATCTGTTATATCGATCAAGTAATAACTTTCTAAATCGTTCACCTGGTAAAATGTACTCCGTTTTACCATTTATCTTCTGTGAAACAAACCAATTAAAATTGATATCGTGATTAATTTTTCTGGTTTGAAGGACATTATTTTCAAAATACTCGTAAAATGCATAGCCATCTAAAGCGAAGTCTGATTGATTTCGATTTAAAGATGAGATGATACTTCGATCAGTAAGTTTAGAATAAACACAGACTGAATTACTAGAAAAGTGTTTTTCAAGTGTCTTTATCATAATCGAATCGTTTTTATATATATCAAGTAAGTAGAGAGCGATAAGGTTAGCGATGCTTTCGAAGTCACCTACTTTTATATCTATAAGAAAAATCGTGAATTTGCTTGCGAAATTCATGGCTTGAATACATTTACGATGATCAAAGTAAAACATCTTCATTCCCCACTCCACAAGAGGGTCCCCATGTTCATTGGTGATGATTCTATTCGCTTCAGCTTTTGAGATAGGGTGCATCTCATCAGGCATTTTGATTTTGAAACGTTCGATGGTTTGCTTTGTTGCGTACATTATCATAATGTGCCCTCCTTTAGAATTAAGTTAAACTTTCTTGATGTAAGAAGGATAACTAAACTTCAAACGTCAATTATCATTCATCTACATCACTACATTTTGATCTATTCGTAATTATCTCAAAATTGATTCATTAGTTCTATTACATTAAGAATCTATTTAAGGCTTTAAACAACCGATTGGGACAATCATTACACCATCTTCCCTAACATAACCAAGTTCACCACCGGTTAAAATCATCTTAAATTGAGGCATAACATACCCTTTTGAGAGAAGCAGTGATTCTAACTCAATTAGATGTTCAGCGGCTGTATCTTCTTCTTTCCCACCAAGCTTGATTTCTACTAAAGCAAATTTTCCATTATTTAAATGGATAACTGCATCACACTCCAATCCATAATCATCACGATAGTGACTTATTGATCCATCTAATTCATCCACATATATTCTTAGGTCACGAATACATAAGGCTTCAAATAGAAAGCCGAATAGCTCAAAATCAGCTAGTAATGAAGATTTTGTTTGTCCTAATATTGCCGCAGCAATCGATGGATCCACAAACCCCTTTTTATTTGAGGTTCTTATCGCTGTTTTTGAGCGTATATTTGGAGACCATGCTGGTGTTTCTTCAATAACAAATATTTTTTGTAAGGCATTCATATATGCATATAGAGTTGTAGCGTCAATAGAGATATCGTTTGTTTTCATATCCTCAAGTAATGTCGTATTTTTAGCAAGTGTTTGTATGTTTCTAGCGTAAGCTTTGAGAAATGATTTAACTCTATTAGGATCTCTAATAACCCCATTAGGTGTGTTAATCTCTTCATTTGTAATTGCCTTAACATACTCTCTCGCCATGAGTAAAGAAGACTCTTCAGACTTATTAATGGATTGAGGCCAGCCACCTCGACAGATTAAATGAGCAATTTTTTCTATGGTTAGGTTTGATTTACACGATGTATATGGGTTATCTTCAAACAAGTCTTTTAGGGAGACTTCGCCAGTGGACTCAAGTGACTCATATAAACTCATTGGTCGCATTAATAAACGACCAAACCGACCTGTTCCTGAATGCATATTTGGATCGTTTGGTGGTGTTGTTGACCCAGTTAGAATAAACTTTCCAGAGTTTTGGTCATCATCAACATAAGAGCGAATGGCATTCCATAAAGAAGGTGCAATTTGCCATTCATCGATCAGTCTTGGAGATTCACCATTTAATAAAAGATGAGGGGCTGCATCCGCGATCTGTAAGTTGTTTCTTAATTGGGTGGGGTCTTGCATTTTTAGAATGCTTTTTGCGTGAGTACTGGCAGTTGTGGTTTTACCACACCACTTAGGGCCTTCTATCAGTACTGCACCAAAAGTCTGGATATACAATGAAAGTTTTTGATCAATGACCCGCTTCAGATATGTTTTGCTCATGTGATATTCCTTGAATCAATTATAACTCTAAAACAATGTAAGTCAATGAAATTCCGCATTTACGTTCAATGAAATTCTGATTAATTAATCAATTAATTTCTGATTAGCTTCTATATATAGGTTGTGAAACAAAAAAATCATCTAGCCAAAGTGAGTTTTGGAATAGATGATTTAGAGCTTTGATTTTAAGCGTGACTATTCAACTTCAAATAATAATGTCGACAAGTAACGCTCCCCATTATCAGGAAAGATAACGACGATGGATTTTCCTTTGTTTTCAGGACGTAATGCGACATCAAGTGCTGACTGTAAGGCAGCTCCAGAAGAGATACCTACTAAGATTCCTTCGTTTTTCGCGAGTTCACGTGCACGATCGAACGCTTGTTGAGTCTGAACGGTAAGGACCTCATCGTAGACTTTGGTATCTAAGGTCTTAGGGACGAATCCTGGACCCCAACCTTGGATCTTATGAGGACCTGTACGACCTTCAGAAAGCATTGGTGAATCAAAAGGCTCAGAAGCGATGACTTTGATCGCAGGATTTATGGATTTGAGATATGCTCCAGCTCCACTGATCGTACCGCCTGTTCCTATTCCCGCAACCAAGATGTCTACTTTCCCATCCAAAGCTGAGTAGATCTCAGGTCCGGTGGTGGCGAAGTGGACGGCTGGATTGGCAGGATTCTCAAATTGAGAAGGCATAAACGCATTGGGGATCTTTGAGAGAAGCTCTTCAGCTTTCGCAATCGCCCCTTTCATTCCTTTAGCGCCTTCGGTTAAGACAAGTTCTGCCCCATAAGCTTTAAGTAACTTACGTCTTTCTATAGACATGGTTTCAGGCATGGCCAAGATGATCCGATATCCTTTAGAGGCCGCAACGGCCGCTAGACCGATCCCAGTATTTCCACTGGTAGGTTCTACGATGACTGAGCCTTCTTTTAAGAGACCCGCTTTTTCAGCGGTCTCGATCATGGCTAAGCCAATGCGATCTTTGACACTACCTGCAGGGTTCAGAGATTCGATCTTCCCATAAAGCTTTACGTTTAACCCATGAAGTTTCTCAAAACGATGTAGACGAACCAAAGGTGTATTCCCAATCAGTTCAGTGATGTTTTCAACGACTTTTGTCATATTTCTCCTAAACATAGTAAAATACTATGTTATATATGTTATAATAGGATTATACAGAGCTGCATCGATATAGTCAAGGAGAACACATGAAACTATCCACTAAAGGTCGTTATGGACTCGCAGTAGTCATCTTATTGAATAGACATAAAGGTCAAACGACTTCCCTCTTATCGATATCTACGAGTCTAGATCTTTCTAAGATCTATCTTGAACAGATCCTAGCGGTCTTGAAGTCTCATCAGATCGTAAGTTCAATCAAAGGACCTACAGGAGGCTACTTCATTAAGACTGAGTCACAATTCACAGTGTATGATGTCTTATCTGTCTTAGAACCCAATTTGACCAGTGATGATATCTCTAGTCCACAGAAAACATTAGGTGCGCTTTTAGAAGATAAGGTTTATTATCCTTTAAGTCAAAGCGTACAATCTACATTAGCTTCGATATCCATCGATGAATTGAGTGGATCACTCAATGATGAGGCCATGTATTATATCTAAAAAAAGCTAACCAAATGGTTAGCTTTCGTTTATTTAAGTTAAATGCTTTGTTTATGGGCTAAAGCGGATAGATCTTTGATGACTTCTCCCGCTGCGATCAAACCACAGACCGATGGGACAAAGGCATTACTACCAGGGACAGGACGTCGTTGATTATGGAAGACAATGGGCTCTGATGGTTGTGATCCTGTGTTTGGATCCTCTATTGTAACTTCCTCGAATCGTTCTGTAGGTTTTTCTGTAGAATAAACGACTTTAAGATGTTCAACACCGCGTTTTTTAAGCTCATGACGCATGACTCTAGCCAATGGACAAATAGAAGTCTTGGTGATGTCTGTGACGATGAATTTCGTAGGATCTAGTTTATTGCCTGCACCCATCGCACTGATAATGGGGACATTGGATTGGAGGCATTTTAAAACGATCTCTATCTTAGCCGCAACAGTATCTACTGCGTCGATGACATAATCAAACTCTGTAAAATCGATCTCAGAGGAATTTTCAGGTAAGAGAAATATCTTGTGGGTAGTAACGATACAGTTAGGATTGATGTCTAAGATACGCTCTTTCATCACGTCAACTTTATAAAGTCCTATGGTCTTGTTTGTCGCAATGATCTGTCGATTAAGGTTGGTTAAACTAACGGTATCATTATCAAAGATATCAATTGCGCCTATTCCACTTCTCACCAAAGCTTCTACCGCAAAACCACCGACCCCACCGATCCCAAAAACAGCCACTCTACACTGAGATAAATAAATGACGGCTTCTTTACCAAGCTGTAATTCTATTCTGGTGAATTGATTCAAATGACAGCTCCTTAGGGTTGTTTATACAAGACCCATTATACACAGGATTAAATACCTAAACAATCAAGCGATGATTTGGACTGTGCGTATATAAAGAATTAAGGAGCGATAATGTTTTATTTATTCATCTATCCCGATGCTTGTTTTGTCTTCTCTGATTTTATGAAGGGTCATAAACATCTTGTCTAATATTTCTTTATAACTTAATGGACCTTCAGGGATACGATTGATGGCGATCCTTAATGATAGATTAAAAGTCTTACCTTCACTGTGTAGATTTTGAGTATTATAAGCAGTGATCTTTTCAGCTAACTTGATTGCATCATCCATACTCTTTAGCTTTGTGATGATGGCGAATTCATCTCGTCCTATTCTAAACATCAACATGTCTTTCTCTATGGCTTTATCGATGCGCTTGGCGGATTCCGCAATGGCGAGATCACCAGCACTATAGCCATAATTTTCGTTGATTCCTCTAAGATCGACGATGTCTGTACATAAGACGATCGATCCTCTTAGATCTTTTAAGGCCTCATATAAGTCACTGACGTCTACGTTTCTTCTGTCTTCCATAAGTGGTTCCATTTGAGTTGATTCGACTTTGAATTTAGGGAAAAGCTCTGAGAAATCATGTTGCGTTCGATAGTTAGAAGGTAAACTTCCATAGAAGCGTTTAAAGGCTTTGGAGAAGACTTCTGGTGAATCATAATGATAGGTCAAGGCAATCTCGGTTATGGTTTGATCATGATGTATGAGGTCATAGGCAGCGTTTGAGAGCTTACGTTTAGAGATGTATTCCTTGACTGAACATCCAAAGACATAGCTAAAAAGCTTCTGAAGTCCTGATACAGAGACATAGCTTGACTTGGCTAATTCTTCTACAGATAAAGGTTCTTTAAGTTTATCTTCTACGATTTCTAAGGCTGAAGCTAAAACTAAGAGATTTCTCATAGGGTTCAAAGTCGCTCCTTTCTAAGACTATCCTAAATCATAATAAGATCCTTATCTTGATGTTTTGTGTAAAGATTACTACCCCTATCATAAACAAAAACCGCCTTCATTGAAACGGTTTTTGTCTATATCTATAAAAAGGGAGAGAATTAGGCTTTTTTCTTAATCATTTTAGCGAAGACAATAACCAATAGGAAGCCTACAAACCCAAAGAGTCCGCTGGCGATGAAATAGGCATTGTATCCACCTTGAGCACCAAAGGTGTTCCATAAGAAGGTATTAAAGATCGGAATCAAGACATCGGGTAGATATCCAATAAAGGATACGACCCCAATGGCTGTTCCTAAGATGAAAGCTTCTAGCTTATAATCACCAAGTAGTGACCAATAGGTCCCTCTAATGGTGTAAAAGAAGATCGCTAAGACAACTACGAGTGGGAAGAATACATCTTTACCTAAACCAACTGGTAATACTGCAGCGGTGATCAAACAGGTGCTGGCTATAGCTAACGCAACCATTTGGACCTTAGTACGACCAAACTTATCTGCCAATAGACCTCCAATAAAGCCACCGATCGGTCTCATCCATAAGACAACGACCATGATCGAAGCGACAGTAACGGAATCTAGACCTACATTGGATTCTAAGAAGCCACCGATATAGTAGACTGTCCAGAATACGATGTAGCCCATAAAGATGATGGCTCCATGAAGATAAACGTTCTTATTCTTAAACAACATTCTGACATAGGACCATTGAAATTTGTCGGACTTATTATCAACGGCACCTTTTTCTTTAAGAATTTTCTTGTCATCTTGAACGAAGACCATAATTAAGGCAGAAACAACCAACAAGGTAATGGAATACATATAGATGACGGCGATCAAAGCTTCACGCTTAGAACCTAAATCTACTTGATTCCCTACGATGGTTGAGAAGATAAACAAAGCAACACTGGCCAATAACGCTTCAACTAAGCCGCGTCCACCATCTAAGATCCCAAAGAATTTGCCTTGCTCATTGTCATTGCCTAATAAACGAACAATTTTCATATGGGCAGACCAGAAGGTGAATACGGAGAAGATTCCCCATAAACCAAAGATAATGACAACATTGTCGTAACTTGGGATCTGGGCGAACCATAAGCCACCAACACCGGTGAAGAATAAGGACACAGCGAGTAATTTTTTCGCTGAGAAGACATCACTGAGATAACCACTCGGCGCATAGCCGAAGACGAAGACCAATCCGATAACAGAATACATCGTATTCAATTGAGGTAAGGTCATATTGAAGACCTGAAGCATTGTCTCTTGATAGCCTTGTTTTAAGAAGATCAAGGGATAAATGGATCCAGCAGCTAAAACAACCAAAAACAATTGAAAGTATTTTTTAATCTGACTTTTGCTCATAGGTACCCTTTCGTAGAGAGTGTTACGAATCAGTGTCGGGGGAATGATCGCAACATTCAAAATAAACTGCATATGATGGAAAATGAATAAAACTAAGCACAACTGTCTTCATCGTAAACGCTTACTTTTTGATTGTCAAGATAATTTTCTTATAAAAAGCCATATATATAATAAATATGGAAAGTTTTCTATTAAATGATAAGAGTATTTTTTCTATGTAGAATCAGGTCAATTCTGACTAATTCTCATTAAAAAAGCTCCGTGAGGAGCTTTAGTGAGGTCTTCTTAAACGATCGATGACTTCTTCGATGAAGATCAGAAATGCGGTTCTTGTTTTCTCGTGAGGTTGAAACTCAGTAGGTTGAGGAAACTTCGATAACCAAAACATTTTATCGCAAGTCGAGATCAATGAAGGATTGTATTCTTCAGAGACCACCAAGACTTCCCCACCTTTGGCTTTTACGATCTCAAAGATATTTTGAAAGGATTTAAAGGAACCGGTGGTGGTAAGAACTACCAATAAGGTCTTATTATCTACCATCGATCTTACAGAGAGCTCATCGGTCAAAGCGATGACGGTCTTATTGGTGAAGATGCGTAGTTTATATTCGAAGTATTGAGCGATGAGATAAGAAGGGCCATATCCAAACAAGATGATCTTATCGTAGTTATCTAGGATCTCGATAAAATCTGTGACGAGTTTAGAATCAAAATCATCGATGAATTTTTTAAGACGTTCTAATTCACTTGAGCTTACTTTCTCAATAGGGGTTCTTCCATAAACGAAATCCATATATTGTTTAAAGTTCGCAAAGCCCAGCTTTTTAGAAAGCTTGGATACTTTTGAGATGGAGCAGTCACTGATAAGTGCTGCTTCGGTGATGTTTAGATTGGTGTGTTCAGCCGCATAAGCGTGGATCGCTTGATAGACTTTAAGCTCCAAAGGATTTAAACGACTAAGATCTAAATTGATCATGAGAAGACCCCCTGTACGATTATCTTTCAATGATGGAAAATTTTCTATAAATAGTGTATCACAAAGAGAATATCGAAAACAACGAATTTATTAAAAAGTGTCTATAAAGGAAAACTTTCCATTAAACTATATAAAAAGTAAATAAAGTAGAAAATTATCTTGACAAGGGTTTACCCTAGTCCTATGATGTAAGCGTATACACTTAAAAATGTACTTCGATGAACATAAAAACCGACTAGGAGGAACTAGAACATGAATCACGACACATTGCTTATTGAATTATCCAAAATACTTGGGAAAGATCAGATTAACACCAATCCAGAGGAACTTTATGATGCTTCTGCAGACCGTTATAAGAAATATGCGAAGGCCAGAAAAGTGCTCAACGTTCCGGCTCCTGTCGCCATCATCTATCCTAAGACAAGCAGAGAAGTCAGTACGCTCTTAAAATTCTGCAACGACAATGACATCAACGTCATCGCTCGTGGCGGTAAGACGGCTACTGAAGGTGGACTTGAGAATTGGAAAGAAACAACGCTCATCATCGATGCGAAGTTCTTAGACAAGATCATCAAAGTTGATTACTACAATATGCAAGCTACTGTTCAAGCTGGTGTTGCCTTACAGACCTTAGAAGATGTTGTACGTCAAATGGGCTTTACCACTGGACATTCTCCTCAATCCAAACCTGTCGCTAAATTCGGTGGCTTGGTGGCGACCCGTAGTATCGGTCAGTTCTCTACCTTATACGGTGGAATCGAAGATATGGTCGTTGGATTAGAATGTGTATTCCCTAACGGGCATATCTCACTCATCAAGAATGTTTCTCGTAGAGCTGGTGGACCTGATATCCGTCATATCGCGATCGGTAATGAAGGCACCTTGTGCTACATCACTGAAGTCACTGTTAAACTCTTCAAATACTATCCTCAAAACAATCAATTCTTTGGTTACTTGATCAAAGATGTCGATACAGGTATCTCGATCTTACGCGAAGTCATGGTCAATGGGTATCGTCCTTCCGTCGCCAGAACATATTCTGAAGGCGATGCTGGTCAACATTTCTATCATTTCCATAAAGGAAAATGCGTCTTATTGTTTATGGCTGAAGGTAACGTAGACATCGTTGAAGCTACCGCAAAAGGCATCTTAAAAGCTGTTGATAAGTTCAGTGATGGGATCCTTGAGAAAGTCGATAGTAAGCTCATCGAAGATTGGTTCAATCATTTGAATTGGTCTCAAAAAGACATCGACGATGAAATCGAAGGCATGTTAGAAAAAGATTACCATGCTGGCTTCACCACAGAAGTCTCTGCCGATTGGGAAACCATCGTTCAGATCTATAAAAACGTTATGCGTCGTATCACCAAAGAATTCCCTAGAGCCAATGATTTGACCCTATTGGGTGGTCATTCTTCCCACAGCTATATCAATGGGACCAATATGTATTTCGTTTATAACTACAAGATCAACTGTAATCCAGAAGATGAACTCAGAATCTATCATCACCCACTACAGACCATCATCGTTGAAGAAACGCTGAAATTAGGTGGATCGATGTGTCATCATCATGGGATCGGTAAATATCGCAATGAATGGACCAAGCAGGAACATGGATCAGCTTACTTCATGTTAGAAAAACTAAAAGAAGCATTCGATCCTAAAGGCATTATGAATTATGGGACCATCTTCCCACAAGAAGACGGCAAGAAGTATCAGAAATAAGTCTGTATTATCATTCGCTGATTCAGGCAGAGTATTGCACTTACATACTTTCTGTCGGGGGACGTAGTAAGTCTAAGAAATCGCTTTAGGCGGATTAATAATAAACAAGGAGGGCCTATGAGCCAGGAAAAATTTAAGAAGTATTTTCAGTTCTTTTTGGTAGTACTAGCTGCAGGATCGATCTATCCATTGATTTATCTTAAGAGCGGTTATCAAGAATCCATCTTACAAGTATTTAATATGACTAATGCACAATTAAATTCTATGTATACAATTTTGGGTTGGGTATTCGTTTTCGGATATCTCCCATCAGGAATCTTGAGTGACCGTTTCTCAGCGAAGAAATTGTTGGCGATCTCACTGTTCTTCACCGGTTTAGGTGGATTATGGTTCGCACAAATTCCTTCTTATGAATACATTATGGTTATCTTCGCAATCTGGGGTTTCTTCTCAGTATTCACATTCTGGTCTGCACACATGAAGATCGTCAAATTATTGGCGACTGAAAAAGAACAAGGAACCTTCTTTGGTGTCTTGGATGGCGGACGTGGTGTTGTTGAAGCCTTATTGGCGAGTTTGGCTTTGTTTATCTTCTCCGGTATCTTAGGCGACAGTTTAGTTGTAGCTGATAAAGCTTCTGCTTTAATCGCTGTTATCTACATGTATTCTGCTGTATTGATCGTTACCTCTGTTCTTGTTTGGTTCTTCGTTCAAGACGACAAAAAAGTCTTGGCTTTGGATGCTAGCAAGAAAGAAGCTACTAAATCACCTGAATTCAAGTTCTCTGAATTAGGTAACTTGTTCAAAAACAAAAAAGTATACATTCTAGGTGGTATTATCTTTATGGGATATGCTGTATTCTGGACTTACTATTATCTCTCATGGTTCTTGGAAACTTACGTTGGTATCGATCCAGTATCAGTAGCTGGTACAATGGTTGTTGTCATGTGGATGCGTCCAGTAGGCGGCTTCATTGGTGGTTACATGGCTGATAAGATTGGTAGAACGACCGTTCAAATGATCGCATTGACAGGCGCTGCTGCTTGTTTAGTCGCAATCTCTGTTATTCCAGTTACTGGCAATACAGGCTTATTCCAACCTTTAGTCATCGTCTTGGGTATCTTCTTGTATGCTATCCGCGGTACCTACTGGTCACTGTTGGGCGATCTTAAATTAGATGCATTCATCATCGGAACCGCTATCGGTGCTGTATCCTTCATCGGTTACATGCCAGACATCATCCTTCCTGATTTCAACACATTCTTGTGGAAGACATTCGGAGATTTGGGCGGCTTCAATGCTTACTTCCTATCCAGTGCAGCATTTGCGATGGCTGGGGTAGTCTTAGTCTTCATCTTTAGTGTCGTCTTGAAAAAGGAAAACAAAGCTCACAAATAAAATGAAAATCGTCTGTCTCATAAAATTCATTCCAGATGTGGAAGACTTCAAATATGATCATGAACGCAATGTCTTGATACGGGAAAAGATGAATCAAATTCTTAACCCTGAAGATGCGGTCGCTGTTGCTTTTGCACTTAACGTGAAGAAGTATTATCCTAGCACCACTATAGAACTTGTATCCATGGGACCTCAGTCCATCATCCCTAAACTGGAAGAACTCTTGAGATTAGACCTTGATCAAGCGACCTTGATTACGGATCTTGCCTTTGTCGGAAGCGACACCTACGCAACGAGTCGTATCATAGCGCACTATCTTACTAAGCATAAGTTTGATTTGATTTTGACAGGGACGCATACGCTCGACGGTGATACTTCACATGTTCCAGCGCAGATCGCTCAATGGTTGGGCCTTCCTCACCTATCAAACGTCAATAGTATCCATATGAATTCAATAGACTTAGGACGGTTGGAACTCAGTGTAGATCATGATCAGGAGATCATGAGCTTCGCAGTGTCAACGCCAGCCGTCTTAAGCCTACAAAAAGAAGCGCCTTATAAATTACCTTATGTACGTTTTGAAGACCTCAATAAAGATGTCTCTGAACGTTTAAAGATGCTTAGTCTAAAAGATTTCGATCTAAAAAGAGAAGACGTTGGTTTTGAAGGCTCTAAGACGAAAGTCATCAAGACCTACGCTCAAACGTTGAATAGACAAACTAAAATCGAAGTGACCACCGATGAAGCTGGGATCCAAACGGTTTACGATTATCTGAAAGACAAAGGATTTCTGAAATGAAGAAGATCCTTATCTATTGTGATACAAAACCAGAAGATCTGAGTTTAGTTGGGGCTGTTGAGCTTATGGTCGATGAAGAAGTTTCGTTGACAGCCATAGGTTATAAAGAACATTGCCCAAGTGGAAACAGTGTTTATGATGAGATCTTGCTTATAGATGATCAAAAGGTCATGCCTTATGACACGATGAATCTATGCGATCTTATCACTGAAAATCATAAAGAAAACAAATACGACATCATCCTCTTTCCATCGACCCAACTCGGAAGAATCCTTGCGCCTAGAGTGGCCATTGCGCTTCATGTGGGCTTGGTTGCGGATGTTACAGATCTACATCTAAATCATGGCATCATCGAAATGATTCGTCCTGCTTACAGTGGAAAGCTCTTAGCTCACATTGAAGCATTAGGAACTGGTCCTTTGATGATGAGCGTAAGACCTGGGGTCTTTCAACCCAAAGCAGTCCAACTTAAATCCACCAATATCCGTGAACTCCATGGATATCAACCAAAACCATCCCAAATCATCCTTTTACAAACACGGTTAAAACCTTCAACTGAAGATATACGTGATAGTAAGATCCTTATTTCAGGTGGAGGAGGCGTCCTTGAACACTTTGATCATCTAGAAGAACTAGCCACTTTACTTAACGCACAAGTTTCAGCGAGCCGAAGGGTCGTTGATTCAGGCTTAGTTTCTCGTAGGATCCAAGTTGGTCAATCTGGAAAAACAGTGAGTCCAAAACTCTATATCGCCTTGGGCATTTCAGGTTCAGTCCAACATATCGAAGGACTAAAGAACGTAGAAACCATTATCGCGGTCAATACCAATAAGAATGCCCCGATTTGCAGCTTAGCCACGCTTGTGGTTGAAGGAGACGCAGTCGACTTTATAGATAAACTCAGTACTAAGATTAAAAAAAATAGTTTGAATTTCAAGGAGGAAACACAATGAACATTCAAGACTTTAATATGGATTTCTTTTCCCTAAAAGGAAAAAATGCGATCGTTACAGGTGGTAACAGTGGTTTAGGACAAGCATTCGCTACAGCTTTGGCTAAAGGCGGAGCAAACGTTATGGCAGTTAGTATCATGGATGATGGTGGAGAAACCAAAGGCATGATCGAAGCATGCGGCGTACAATACAAACACGTTTTCGCAGACATCACAGCTGATGGCGAATGCAAACGCGTCGTTGAAGATTGCGTCAACACTTGGGGCAGTATCGACATCTTGGTCAACTGTGCTGGGATCTGTATCAATATCGAAGATGTTACTCAATTCGATCGTAAGCCTTGGGATAAGATGGTCGCTGTCAACTTGACCGCTGCCTTCGAAATGATCCACGAATCCTGCAAGTTCATGATCAAACAGAAATCTGGTAAGATCATCAATATCGCTTCCTTGTTTGCTTTCTTAGGCGGACAATGGTCTCCTGCTTATGCAGCCACAAAACACGGCATCGTTGGTTTAACCAAGTCGATGTGTGATGAATTGGCTCAATTCAACATTCAAGTCAATGCGATCGCTCCGGGCTATTTCGCTACGAAGTTGACCGAAAAGACACGTTCTAATCCTGAACGTAATGCCACAATCTTGTCTCATATCCCTGCTAATCGTTGGGGTTGGTTGGCTGATTTGATGGGAACCTGTGTCTTTTTATCCAGTGATGCTTCCAATTACGTCAATGGGACTACCGTTACCGTTGATGGCGGATATCTAATGAGATAATGATGCGCAAGCATCATTTTCTTCAAAAGGAACTAAAATGAAAGAAAAATATCTAATAGGTGTAGACAGTGGTTCTCAAAGTACCAAGGTCATCATCTTCAATCAGAAAGGCGAAATCATCGCTACAGCATCAGAAGGCTTAAAACCAATGATGACCAATAAACTAGGTCATGTTGAACATCCTGATGATGATCTATGGGATTCATTAAAAGTCGTCTTAAGAAAAGTCATGAAAGAATTCAAAGGCGATCCTAAAGATATTTTAGGGGTTGGCTTATGTTCGATCAGATGTTGCCGAGTCTTTATGAAACACGATGGAACCTTAGCGGCTCCTATTATGAGCTGGATGGATGTCAGAGCGTATCAGAAATTCGAAGATAAACCTGAAATCGGATATACCTGTTCGACCTCAGGATATTTGACTCATCGTCTAACAGGCGCTTTTAAAGAAATGTCAGCGAATGCCTATCAGTGGCAATTCCCTGTCGATATGGACACTTGGAATTGGTCTAAAGATTCAGAATACTTCAATGGTTTTGGGATCCCTAAAGAAAAGCTTTTGGATATTGAAGTTCCAGGAGCGATCTTAGGGTATGTCAACGAATGGGCATCCAAGGAAACAGGGTTACCTGTAGGCTTACCTGTTGTTTCTACAGCCAACGATAAGGCCGTTGAAGCTTTAGGTTCAGGTCTCATCAAACCTAACGTAGGACTCTTATCTTTAGGTACCTATATTGCGTCTATGGTCCATGGCCATAAAAACATCACCACAGGTCAAAGTTTCTTTACGAACTTGTCTTGTATCCCTCATCAATATCTCTACGAAAGCGGAGGCATTAGACGTGGTATGTGGTTGGTTTCTTGGTATAAAAACATCATCGGGGATGAATATGCTTTAAAAGCTAAACTCGATGGTTTAATCCCAGAAGATGCTTTAGCGAAAGAAGCTTGGAATGTTCCTCCTGGATCAGATGGCCTTATGACCATTCCTGATTGGTTGGCACCTGCTTCTCAGCTCTATCGTAAAGGCGTCATGATCGGCTTTGATGAAAGACATACACGTGGTCATATCTATAGATCCATCTTAGAAGGCATCGCATTGACCTTGAAAAACAACTATGATGCGATGAATACAGAATTAGGTTCTATTCCACAAAAGATCATCGTTTCTGGTGGTGGATCCAATAGTGACTTGTATATGCAAATGATCGCTGATATCTATGGAGTAAAAGCCGTACGTAATAAAGTAAACGGTGCTGCTGCTATGGGTTCTGCCATCTGTGTAGCTGTCGCAACTGGTCTCTATACTGGTTTCGCTGATGCTGTCGATCATATGATCGAAGTCAAAGATGAATTTACTCCGAATATGGCCAATCATGAGCTTTATGAAAAGTTCAACGTAGGCGCTTATAAAGACTTGCCTAAGTTGATGGAAGCGACCCTTAAAACGGTCTATGATGGTTTAAACAAATAAAACACTAGGCAGGCAAAATATTGCCTGCCTTGCTTTTTAGAAAGGATCGTATGAAACCCTATTTCTTAATCACCAATGACGATGGGATACTATCTCCTGGACTATTGGCCTTGTCAGAAGCAGTAAGTGATCTAGGAGAATTACTAATCGTTGCGCCTTCTTTTCAACAGACTGGTATGGGAAGATCCTTTCCTCAAGGTGAATCCATAGGAATCATTGAAGAGAAGACCCTGATGGTCAACGATGATCCCACAAAATCCTATGGGATAAATGGATCACCTGCCCAAGCGGTTGCTTACGGGATCTTAGAGTTGTCTCATGGAAAACCTGATCTATGTCTATGTGGGATCAACTATGGGGAAAATCTAGGGTTATCCTTGACTTGTAGTGGTACCTTAGGCGCAGCGTTTGAAGCCCATAGTCAAGGAATAAAAGCATTGGCTTTTTCGATTCCGACCTCCCTTTCTAAACAACACTCAGAATCTTTTGAGGAGATCGATTGGACTCCAATAAAGAAGGTCATACGAAAGATCCTCATAAAGATCCTTAAAGAAGGTTTCCCAGAAAACGCAGACATCCTAAACATCAACTTTCCTGA
>CAIXIN010000123.1 GCA_903919545.1 uncultured bacterium
ATCCAACTGAAGTCGATTTGACGCTGATATACGACCATCACATACACAAGTAGGATCATATACGCTAAGAATATGTTTTTAAGTACCTTTAGTTTAATCATAGATAAGATAATTTTAACACAATGACCCCTTAAGCCCAAACAAATCGGTCAATCTCACATAAAAAGCCTCAATTGAGGCTTTTATTACTTATTGGATGAATATTGAATCATATCTATACAATCAATCGACTTTTTCAGGACCTAATTCTTCTGGTTTTGGTTTACGGACATAACCTGAGAGTCTTTGTTCAGCAGCCCCATATTTCTTAAAATTGACTCTTGCTTGGTTTAAACTGACTTCATTAGCCCCATTGGTATAATCAGGGTTAGCGTTTTGAACACTGTCTCTTTCCCACATACAAACAGGACATATTTTATATGAACGAGATAAATCATCATTGAGTGTATAGTATTCGCAACAAGGACACTTAACTTTCATGGTTTAACCCCAGTTCTATTGTCTCTATTTTACCATAGTCAAGAAAAAAATCCCAAGATAGATTCAATGATTTCAAATGAGAGAATAAAAAAACCGCTTCAGTTAAAACGGTTTCTTTGTTTGTTTGGTGGAGGTAAAGGGATTCGAACCCTCGACCCCTTGATTGCGAACCAAGTGCTCTGCCAACTGAGCTATACCCCCAAACGGCTATTTAATTATAGCACAGCTTTATAGGGCTTCAAGGATTTCTTGAGGGCTCCTTACGAGGGTTTTTATACCTAAAGATCTAAGGTCTTCTTCACTACTAAAACCCCAAGTAACTGCCTTCATAGGCATCTTTATCGATAAGGCACTTTCATAATCAGCTTTAGAATCTCCGATCATCAAGACTTCATCGATCTCTAGATCCATTGCCTTACAGGCTTCAAGTAATCCTTGAGGATGAGGTTTTCTAAGATGAGATTCGTTTTCCCCATAGACTAAGTCAAAATGGAACTGAGGAAAGCGTGAAGAGATCAATTGTTCAACGAAGCTTTGAACTTTATTAGAGACAACACAAGATCTTATCCCACGCTTTACGAGTTCATCTAAGAGTTCATTTATACCTTCATAAGCTATAGACTCATTCATAAAAAAAGTGGCGTAAAAGGCTTTAAAACGTTCTACGGCACTTGGGATCTCTGAGGCATCTAATCCAGGTAAACTTTTCGTAATGGTGACCACAAAACCATTGCCTATGTTGTTTCTTACTTCTTCTTGAGTCAAGTGAGGCAAGGTATAAAAGTCTGCTGTTGCGTTGATGGCTGTGGTTAAATCACCTAGTGTATCTAATAAGGTTCCGTCTAAATCGAAGATGATTCCTTTAATCGTTTTTGAAGACATAGTAGTCCAGACTCAGTGTCCCATATTGAAATAAATGACTCAATAAGCTCACACTGCCTTTGACATCCATTGTACCATAGACACTAAATATCCCCGCGAAATGTTCAGGTCGAGGTACCGCTAAACGAGCATCTTGATGAGATTTATAATCGAGTAATGCATTGGTATCTTTGTTTTGGATCGCATGATCCAACCAGGTCCAAAATCTTAACGCCCTTGGTTCAGGTTTTTCTCCATATCCTAACCATCCTAAGTTATGAACCAAGCCTCCTGAGAAGATAAAAGCAGTTTGATCATCTAAGCCTGTCATTGCTTTGCCTATCTTCATCAAATGAGCTGGTTCATCAAAAGGCGAGATCGACATCAATACAACACTTAAAGTATTTTCTGGATCGATAATCTTTAATAAGGTCCACGCCCCATGATCCAAAGGACGATTCTCTATAGACTGTGCTTTTAGATCTGCTTTATCTAATAGATTTAAAACTTGTCTCGCTAAGACAGGATTCCCTTTGGTAGGCATTTTAACTTCATAGAGTTCAGAAGGAAAACCCCCAAAATCATACATCGTCTCATAGGTAGTAGACGTAGAAACTTTAATGACTTCAGATTCAAAATGAGCAGACATGATCACCAATTGGGTAATTTCTGGATTTTCTTTTTTAAAGTTTTTAAGGTTTTGTGTAAACGAATTGTCTTCTAAGTAGATCGTTGGAGCCCCATGGGCCATAAAGAATGATTTTTTCATATTCACCTCTTCATAAGAGTATAGAAGACGTGAAACTTTTTCAAAGGAAATGACCGAAGCAGATGGGTGTGGTAAACTATTGTCTGGAGAACACATACATGGACACATCTAAGATCAAAATGGTCGTATTCGACATCGACGGAACCCTCATCGCAGAACGCGAACATAAAATCCAAGCTTCAGCTGTAACCGCCATACACGCTTTACACGACAAAGGCATCAAAGTGTTGGTTGCGACAGGAAGAGCTCCTTATTTCATTAAACCCCATGTGTTTGAAGTCATCGACAGTGATTATTATGTGACCATCAATGGGCAATGTGTCATGAATAGACAACACGAAATCATTTCTAGACATGATCTCAATAAGACTGATATCCAACAACTTCTGACCTTATGTAAAAAAGAAAACGTCGCGTTGGGCTGTAAATGTTCAAACCAAATCGTTGTGCTTCATGATTATGATCGTTTCGTTGAATATTATGGGCATGGTGAACAACCCAATGGACGTTTCTTAGATTCAACCCACTCGATCGATATCCTCGATAAAGATATGGCTATGGGATTATTTCTAGTCGGTGATGTCCAAAAGATCATCGATCATAAAGATGATTTTCCTCAATGGACCTTCTCAAGAGCCTTCTCTTGGGGCTTAGATATTTTCGATAAAGACGTCCATAAATCAAAAGGCATCGAAGATGTCTTAGAGATCTTAGGTCTAAGTTGGGAAGAAGTCATGGTTTTTGGAGACGCAGACAATGATCTACGTATGATCGAAAAAGCTGGGATTGGGATCGCTATGGGAAATGGCACTGAGAATTTAAAAAAGATCGCTGATTATGTTACCAGTGATCTTGATAAAGACGGCATTTATAACGGACTTAAACACTTTAAACTGATTTAATAAGTCTTAGATCCGCAATAACTTCACATAGAGGAGATTGAGTAAATAAATCGAAAGGAGTAAGAGAAACAATCTCATACTTCTTTTTTAATTCTGCCATATTCTTCTCCAAAGTCGAAGGATTACAAGATACATAGATCAAATGAGGAATATTAGAGTTAAGTAAAGTCTCGATCATAGGAGCACTTAAACCACTACGAGGAGGATCCATTACCAAGACAGAGATCTTTTCTGTTTTCAATACTAAAGGCAATACTTTTTGGACATCTCCACAAGAGAAGTCCACATTGGTGATCTTATTGATTTCTGCGTTTTCGATCGCTGCTTTAACGGATTCTTTATTGATTTCTAAGCCGATGACCTTTTTGGCTTTCTTAGCCATAAGTAGACTCATTGCCCCTACTCCACAATACGCATCAAGCACCACATCTTCGATCTTGACTAGATTGACGATCTTCGTAAACAAAGCTGAAGCTTGAACGGTGTTCAATTGGAAGAAAGCAGTAGGAGAAAGCTCATATCTTAATCCATTCAAAAAGACAGGGATCGTTTTAAGACCTGCTTTATGAATCAAGATTGGCCCAAAAGGATCATGGGAATGACGATCAGTATTGACACTGAGATACACAGACGCAATCCCAGGGACCTTCATCAAGTCATTGATGACTTCATCGCTTAAGACATTATTGCCTACGACTAAGGTCAATTGAAACTGAGTTTCAAATCCTCTTAAGATGATGTATCTGATCCCATTCATCGATTCAAAACTAAAGGCTTCCTCATGATGATCATCTAAACACGCTAAAACAGCTGTTTTAACGGTTTCTAATCCATCTGAGTGGATCAAACAATGATCTGCTTTAACGAAATGGTTCGTGTTGGTGGAATAAAGCCCACTCACCAATTTTCCTTTTTCGCTTTTAACAGGCAACTTCAACATATTCCTATAGCCTAAAGGCACTGGATTACTCACAAAAGGTTTGATCAATCTAAAATCCACATCTCCCATATACTTGATGAGGGATTGTTTAAGATTATCTAATTTTAGCTTTTCTTGATGAGGCACGCTTGCGATCATCAAAGCACAGCCTCCACAATCATGCTGAACAGGACAAGGGGCTTCTACTCTAAAAGGACTGGGTTTGACCAATCTTAAGAGTTCCCCTTTCATGTATTTTTCATTGGTTTCAGTGATTCTTATCTCTGCGATCTCATACGGTAAAACCCCATCGATGAAGACAGGTTTACGATCGATATAGCCGATTCCTTCGCCGTTTATTCCGGCTTTTTCTATTTTTACTTGCATGGCATTAAAAATGTCCTTAACGGACATTTATTGTTCGGAGAATCCCCAAGACGGGACTTCCATACCCCTTCTTAGTAAGATGGTTTTTTGGAAATCTGTCTGATTGGTAAACCTTAAGATTGCTTCTTCTTCCAAAACAGAACATCCTACGAGAAATTTAACTTCAATGTCTTTCTTTAAGATGTCTGCAGCGATGATGATCGTATTGACTTGATTGGCCGATAAGGTTCCCTTATAAATAGAGATCCCTGTTTCATCTTGACTTAAAGTATCGGTTAAATAGCCATAATCGACAGGATATATTAAATTCCCATATTGTGGATGGGCAGACCCTGAGGGTTGGGTGATCACGATGGAGGAAGAGAAGTATAGCGTATCCAGTTTTTGCCAAAAAAAGGCATTGTTTTCTAATTGACTCATAGCCACCTCATCCTTCATTGTAAAATATGAAAAGGAAAATGTAAACAAGAATATTCTTACAAGGCTTTTTCTTTCAGTTTTAAGTGATTAATGAATGAATTGATGTCGAAATCATTCACCTCAGCCATAGCGTTCATCAAGATCAATGCAGATCCACGCGCATCACTGAGAGCCTCATGATGATTCAGCTCGATGCCTAAGTATTCACATACCGTATTCAATCGATGATTGGGTAGAAAAGGCCATACTCTTCGAGCGATCTCGACTGTATCGATGTAGTTCACCAAAGGTTTAGATATCCCATATTCTGAGATCAAGGCATTTAATACTCCCATATCAAACATCGCATTATGTGCGACCAATAAACTTTGGTTGAACCAAGGTAATAGTCTAGGCCATAACTCTTCAAAGTTCGGCTCATTCTCAACCTGATCTGGTTCTATCCCATGGATCGAGATATTGAAAGGTTCAAAGAAGCCATGAGCTTTAGAAGGTTTAATCAAATGGACAGCCTCATGAAGGATGACCCCATCTTCAAAGACGACGAAGCCAATGCTACAGGCACTCGCTGGATGATTATTCGCAGTTTCAAAATCGATGATGGTGAGTCTCATAGCGCTCCTTATAGGACATCCATGATCATTTTGATCATTAGGATCCCAAATACGATGATCAACAAAGGTTGAATCAGTTTCTTTCCAAATTTAACGGCCAATAATGAACCAGAGATATTCCCTGCGATCGAAAAACAAGCTGCAGCCAAACCCAGAATAAAATTCACTTGTCCACTAAATCCAAAAGTAATCAACGCTGCTATCCCTGACGCTAAATTCACGATCTTAGCATTGGCTGAAGCTTGGGTATAACTCATTCCTAATACGCTTACAAAACCAAAGATCAACATACTGCCTGTTCCTGGTCCTATAAACCCATCATACATCCCTACTAGAAAAGTTAGTAAACTGATCTGAAGCCACGGGAACTTATCTTTAGGCGTAAACACTTTTTCTTTTCTTGGCCATAAGACGAAAACAGCCATGATCGGTAAGATAAAAATCAAGACCGTCTTTAAACTCGCATCTGAAAAGATCATCGCAAGAGAAGCTCCGATCCATGAGCCTATTAAAGCCAAGATCGCAGACACCAAAGCCAATTTGATCCAGATCTTTTTATGGATAAAGAAAGTCACCGAAGCCGTAAAAGTTCCTAGTGAAGAAGATAGTTTATTAGTTCCCATCGCTAAGTGTATCGGTATCCCCGCAAAAATATAGGCAGGCAATGAAATAAGACCACCGCCTCCTGCGATTGAATCGATAAATCCTGCTAAGAAGACAAGGGGTCCTAAGATCCAAAGCTTTTCCATGAGTACCTCGCGTGTTTTTATTCTACCATAGGGTTATACTAAAGATGGAGGACAAACATGAAACAATTTCTAAAAGACTTCAAAGACTTCGCATCTAAAGGTAATGTTTTAGATCTCGCCATAGGGGTCATTATGGGTTCTGCCTTTGGGAAGATCGTATCTTCTCTTGTCAACGACATCATCATGCCTATGGTCTCAGTAATGACCGGAGGTTTAAACTTCTCTGATCTAAAGATCGTTTTGGTCGCTGCGACAGAAACCAAAGCAGAAGTAGCGATACAAAGCGGAACCTTTCTAAAAAACGTGATCGACTTCTTCATCATCGCTTTATCGATCTTCTTGATGATCAGAGCTTTAGCGAAAATGAAACGTAAAGAAGATGCCAAAGCACCAGAACCTAGTGCACCTGTAGAAAATGAATTAAGTATACTGAAGGATATTAAATCCTTATTGGAGAAAAAATGACATTTTACGAATTGAATTATCCTTTGGCCAATGGTCAATCCTATGACTTTAGTCAATTGAAAGATAAAGTCGTACTTATTGTGAATACAGCCTCTAAATGTGGCTTTACGCCCCAATACAAGGGTCTAGAAGCCCTCCACAAGAAGTATAAAGATCAAGGCTTGGTTATCTTAGGTTTTCCTTGTGATCAGTTTGCTCATCAAGAACCAGGTAGTGAAGCTGACATCATGGAATTCTGTGAGATCAACTTTGGGGTCACTTTCCCTTTATTCAAAAAAGTTGATGTCAATGGGAAAGACAGTATCGAGCTCTATAAGCTTCTGAAGAAACAAGATAAGACTTTGATTAAAACCATCCCATGGAACTTCACGAAGTTCTTAGTAGGAAAAGACGGAAAACTCATCAAGCGTTTTGCGCCTACGATTGAACCTGAAGCCTTAGAAAAAGACATCTTAGCTGCTTTAGCTTAAAAAAAGACTTTGGATTAATTTCCAAGGTCTTTTTATTTTTGTCGATTAAGAGTCAATGCGATCAAGCTTTCTCGTGTTAACTTACAGGCAAGTGCTGTTGAAGCTTGAGAGAGATCATACATAGGTGATAGCTCATTAAGATCCATACCTACGACCTTTAAATGGCTCATCTTAAGAATAGAATCTAGAAGATCCATAAAACTGATGCCTCCGCTTTCAGGAGTCCCTGTACCTGGAAAGAAGGAAGGATCCATACAATCCAAGTCGATGGTGATATAGACAGGTTTATCTTTGAGTAAAGGTAAGACCTTATCAAGTGTCTTACAACTATGTTTCTCAATCGTATTGTGTTCTTGGGCGAAAACGAATTCATCTTTAGCACCACTTCTTAAACCGAAGTGGAATATTTTTTTATCGCCTACCAAGTCATAACATCTCTTAATAACCGTCGCATGGGAAAGATATTCCCCATAATAGGTATCTCTAAGATCGGTATGGGCATCAAAATGGATCATATGGACATCAGGATACTTCTCGACGATGGCTCTAAACGCTCCAAAGGTTACAGTATGTTCGCCCCCAAGCATAAATGGGATCTTCCCATCGTTGACGATATTCTTAGTTCTATCATAGATCTCATCTAGAGCTCTTTCTGCAGAGCCAAAAGGTAAAACGAGGTCTCCTGAATCAAAGATCTTACATTCGGTCAAATCCCCATCACTATAAGGGGAATAGGTCTCTAATCCAATAGATTCAGTTCTAATCGCAGAAGGTCCAAAACGAGTCCCTGGTCGATAAGAGGTGGTTGAATCAAAAGGCGCACCAAATAAAACGATGTCGCTGTCTTCATAGCTACTTTTACATCCGACAAAGGTCACGATGTTTTCAGTTAGTTTCATTTAAGATATCCTCCTTGATGTAGTTAGGTAATGCGAAGCATCCACTATGGATCTCTTCGTTATAATATCGGGTCTTCACATTAAGTTCTTTCCAGAACACTTTATCGAGATCCTTGATCGGATGGGCATCTTTACTCGCAAAGGAGAAGAGCCAATGACCAGATGGATACGATGGGATCTGAGCTTGATAAAGCTTAAGTATCCCAAAGAGTTCTTTCATACGAGTTACAGCACGAACCATAGCGGCCGCCGTCTGTGGATAAAACGGAGATTCTTGTTGAGTCACAAGAATACCTTGTGGGGTAAGTGCGGTAAAGCAGTTCCCATAGAATTCTCGTGTAAAGAAGGTTTCATTAGGACCAAAAGGATCAGTTGAATCGACTAGGATCAAATCATAGACTTTGTTGAGTTTACGGACAAACTTCAAGCCATCTGAGACGATGACGGATACACGAGGATCTTCTAAAGATTTCGTGATCTTAGGAAAATGGACCTTACAGGCTTTGATGAGTTCTTCATCGGCTTCTACCACATCGATTTTTTCGATAAATGGATATTTTATAAGTTCTCTGACACAGCCCCCATTCGATCCACCAATGACCAAGACTTTTCTTAAATCAGGATTAGCTGCACAGGCCACATGGACCATCATCTCATGATAGATGAATTCATCTTTTTCGGTGATGACGATAGAGTCATCTAAAACAAGGACCTTACCGAACTCTTTGGATTCAAAGATGTCGATCTGTTGAAAATGGGAACGTTTAGAGAAAAGCTGTCTTACGATTCTGATTGAAAAGCGGACATCATCGGAATGTTCTTCCGTAAACCAAAGTTCCATTAGACCTCCAAAACCTTAATGGTTTCCATACTATCATCTTCCATACCGGTAATAAAAGACCCATGAGCTTTAGCGTAAAGGATATAGTCGATGGCCCCTGAGGTGATTTCTTCACCAGGAGCTAAGACTGGGATGCCAGGAGGATAAGCCATCAAGGATTCTCCACTGATACGGCCTACACTGTCTTTGAATTTGATTTTCTTTTGTTTGGCGTTAAAGGCTTCCATAGGCGTTAATCGAACGATAGGATGGATGTATTCTTGGGTCTTTAGTAAGATGGAGTCTTTCGCGTAGACATCTTTGATGTCATCTAGAGCTCCTATAAGACGTTCTACTTTAGCGGTACTATCTCCCATAGAGATCATGGCTAAGATGTTGCCTAAGTCTCCAAATTCGATCTGTATATCATATTTTTCTCTAAGAAGATCATAGACTTCTATTCCGTTTAGTCCAGTGCCTCCTGTATTGACAGAAAGTTTGGTCGTATCGAAATCATAGATGGTATCCCCATTGATGAGTTCTCTTCCAAAGGCATAGTATCCATCGATCTCATTGATTTCTTGTCTTGCGTAATCAGCTAAGGCAATAACGGAGTTGAATAACTTTTCTCCGTTTAAAGCGAGGTATTTACGTGCAATGTCTAAAGAAGCCGTTAATAGATAAGAACCACTGGTCGTATGGGTCAAGTTTAAAATCTTGCGTACACGATTGGTATCCTTATCATCTTTGATCAATAGGAATGAAGACTGGGTCAAAGAACCCCCTGTCTTATGCATACTGACCGCAGCCATATCTGCTTTGGCTGCCATCGCAGACATCGGTAATAGTTTATTGAAGTAGAAGTGGGTCCCATGGGCTTCATCGACGATGACCTTCATCTTATGAGCGTGAGCTAAATCGACGATGGCTTGTAGATGAGAACAGATCCCATAATAGGTAGGATTATTGACAAACACTGCTTTCGCATCAGGATGTTCTTCGATCGCAAGAGCTATGTCCTTTACACTCATCCCTAAAGAGATGCCTAAGTTAAGATCTATCCCAGGATTGACATAGACAGGAACCGCCCCAGTTAGAATCAAAGCATTGATCGCTGAACGATGGACATTTCTAGGCATGATGATCTTTTCATCTTTTTTCGCTACGCTCATAACCATGGTTTGAACGGCAGCAGAAGTCCCATTGACAATAAAAAAGGCATGGCCTGCTTTGAAAGCCCGCGCTGCCAGTTTTTCTGCTTCTAAAATAACCCCTGTAGGATGAATTAAGTTATCTAGATCTCTTCGACTATTTACATCATATTGGAGGGCTTGTTGACCTAAAAATGATCTAAGCAATGGATTGCCTTGACCTTGTTTATGCCCCGGTACATCAAAACTAACGGTTCTTTTCGAGACATTTTTGATCAGCGCTTCCGCGATGGGAGCTCTGTCCTGCGAATTTTTCATTGTCACCCTTTTGCTTACTATAAGTCCATTATAAACTTATTTTATGAAATCAAAACTTAGAATTTCAACATTAACCATTCAGGTTTTAAAACCATCAAGATCGCTAAGATGATCATGATGATTCCACCAACCAAATGAGCCCAACGAGAGTACTTAGTAGAGATCCCTGTCAATTGAGTTGTCTTCATTGCGATAACAAAGATGATGATATCATCTGCGATAAAAAACAACAAGTACAATAAGAGATACATGAAATATTCGATGCCTGTCATGTTTTGAATAGAGAGGACTTGGGTAAAGATAACCGGTAATCCTGCTGAACAAATTAACTCAACAAGGTTGACACTGACTGCCAAAACGATGACCCCAAAAGAAGCTAAGATGAACACTGGTTGACTGAAGATCTCTTTGACTCGCTTCGATAATTTCTTACGTTTACGATCATCGATGACTTCACAGCCTGGTTTTGTTTTTAGATAGGTACGGATATTGGCTCCACCACCGATCAAAGCGATCGCTGCGATCAACCAACGTAAGTATGTGATCGTCCCAAACAAGATCGTGACATTGAGCCAAGCAACCATGAAGGTCAGATACATGATCGCTGTGGTCAATAGGAAGAGACCTCCTAAGAACCATCTTTTCCAAGATTGTTCAAGATGGAAAAGCATACTGATAAGAAGTAACAAGACCCACATCGCACATGGATTAAAACCATCCAAGGTTCCTAAGACGATGGCCAATAAAGGCAAGGAGATGGTTTTTGTATTGATTTCCCCAAAGAAAGGCAATTTAATGATCCCATTATCGATGTTGATGTCGACACCAGATCCTGGTTTAACGAAACCTAAAAGCTCTCCTATGACGTCTTTTCCGTTGTTATCACGGAAATACTTCAGTGAAGATTCGATATTGGCTTCGGTAGAATTCTTTGTAAATCCAACGATAACTTTCCGCCCTATGACCAAAGAAGGAGTAGATTTAATGGATATGTTGAGGATCTCTTCGATCTCTTTCAACATGGCTTGATTTTCAGGACTAAACGCGATCTCATAGCGATGAATCACTAAATTAGGATCAGAAGCTTCTAGTTGATCGAGATATTTGGTTTCAGCGGCACAGATGATGCAGCCTTCTGCGTGGAAGAAATAGATATGTGTCTTATCATCATATGCTTTAACGGAGAGTCCAGTCGTTAAGATGGTCCCTATTACCGCTAATATTAAAAGTATTTTTTTAAACATTGGTGAGTTCTCTTTCTAATACATCGAGGTTCATTTCACCTGCGATGCGCTTCACTTCGATATTATTCTCATAAATGATATAGACGGGAATGAGTTTGCCTATTTTCAAAGGCTCTACGATCTCATCGTCGAGATCAAGGTCATAATCGACCCAAGTCCACTCAGAATATTTATCCTTAAGGGCTTTATTACGTTTACGCATGGTCAAACAGGCATGACACCATACGGCAGATATGATCACTATTTTTTTCATAGGGTTTTAAGATACGCTTTCATGACACTGACCAAAGCATCTAATTCAGCTGTGGTCGTTAAGTGGGATAGACTAATACGATAAGAAGAAGCAGCTAATTTTTCATCTTTGGTGATCGCATAGACAGAGTTTGAGAGCTCTTCTTGACCACTACAGGCGCTCTTTGAGGAAAAACAGAGCCCATGATTAGAAAAATACGCCAAGCCTTCTTCAGGATGAGATCCTTTAATACTTAAGTTGAATAGATGAGGAATCGAATGGATGTTTGAATTAAAATGGATCTCAGGGATCTGACTTAACTTATCTTTGAGATACGCATTCAACTGCTTTACTTTTAGTAAACGTTCATCGAATTCTAGCTCTGATAATTTCAAGGCATAGGCATAAGCGGCCACCAAACCATTTTGTGGGGTAGAAGCCCGATAAGGTGTAAAACTATGACCTCCATGAAGCAAAGGAATCAAAGGCACCTTGGCTTTCTTGATCAACACAGCCACGCCTTTAGGTCCATAGACCTTATGAGCTGAAGCTGTCGCCATATCGATGTCAGTCAAATCAAAATGTCCCTTACCTACCAATTGAGTGATGTCGGTATGAAAGAGGGTCCCATGTTGATGGGCGATCTTCGCGGCCTCTTCGATGGGTTGTCTTATACCGGTTTCTGAATCAACAGCGATCAAAGTCACCAATAAGGTATCTGAAGTGATCATATGATCTAAAGTGACTAAATCAAATCGTCCTTCTTCATCTAGTGGACAAGTTTCAATCTTATAATCTGAGGCATCTAAGAAACTTAGGGCTCCTATAAGTGAGGCATGTTCAAGTGCAGATGAGATGATGTGTCTTTTAAGTGGGTACTTTAAAGCCAAGCCTTTGATGGCGGTATTGTTGGATTCTACCGCAGAAGAAGTAATGATTACTTCTTTAGGCAAAACCTTAAAATACTCCGCGATACTTCGGATGGATTCATCATTGATTCGCTTGCTTTCGCGCCCCAAAACATGGTCGCTGTTCGCATTGGCGAAATTCGTTGTTTCAACACTCATCCATTTATCAGCGACCCGCTGATCGATGGGAGTGGAGGCACTATAGTCGAGATAGATCATAAGTCCTTCTTATTTTATCATATCAAGAAAAAAGGTGCTTAATTGATACACCTTTTTATTGAATGAATAGGATTGGTAAATTCTACTTAAGATAAGCTCTCATTGATTCGATGGGCTCATGAGATCTTACGCTAACTGAGAAGCCATCATCGGTATTGAGGAGACTTACGACTTGGCTCTCTTTTTTAAGTTTATCTAAAAGAGAGGCTGATTCATAGGGAATAAGATAGGTAAACAAAGGTTGTAACTCATTCATTTTTAATAAGATCATTTCTACGAGTTCATCCAAATGGGTTCCATTAAGTGCACTGATGGCCAAGGCTTTACTAGGTACAGCACTAAGCGCTACATCTGATTTATTGTAGACGGTGATCATCGGTTTATCATTGGCTTCGATTTCTTCTAAAGTTGATAAGGTGATCTCTGATTGCATGGACGCTAATAATGAACTGCTGTCTACCACATGGATCAAGAGATCCGCTTCTTTAACTTCTTCTAAAGTAGATCTAAATGCTTTCACCAAGCCATGAGGTAAATGAGATACAAAACCTACGGTATCGGTGATGATCATTGGTTGACCTTTTAAGATGATGGATCGAGAAGAGGTCTGTAAGGTTTCAAACAAGCGATCTTTCATCGATACTTTCTTCTCATCGGATTGTCCTGTATAGGTAACCAAGGCATTCAATAAAGTAGATTTACCCGCATTGGTATAGCCTACCAACGCAACTGTAAAGACTTGATTCTTTTGTCTTTGACGACGTTGGGTCTCACGTTGGATCTCCATCGCCTTAAGTGCTTCTTGAGCTTTATCTAAAAGATGTTTAGAGGTTCTTCGTTTAAGCTCAGCGAATTGTTCACCTGAACCTTTATTACGAGCTCCACCTGATCTTTGTCTTCCTACAGAATGATAAGTCAACATCGTTCTAGGAAGAAGGTATTGTAAGGTCGCTACTTCGACTTGAAGCTTTGCTTCCCTGCTTTGAGCTCTTTTCTCAAAAATCAAAAGAATAAGATGAGTACGATCGACGATCTCAGTTTCTAAGATCTCTGTTAGATTACGATGTTGAGAAGGACTCAGTTCATCTTGAGTCACGATCACATCGATGTTTTGAGCTTCGATATGGTTTCGTAATTCTTCTAATTTTCCGCTTTTAAAATAAGTCGCAACGTTTTTCTCTTCCATACCTTGGATGACGGTCATACAATGAGTCATCTCACAGGCTTCGATCAGTTGGACAGTTTCTTCTACTTCAGATTCAAAATCAGGGTTATTTTGATGCCTAACGGCGATCAGTAAGGTATTAATCAATGACTTTCCACTCCAGTTCTAGATCGATGTCGAAATGTTTCTTCACCCGATCTTGACATTCTTTAACCAAATCGATCATATCTTGAGGTAAGGCATGACCCAAATTAACGATAAAGCCTGGATGTTTATCGGAGACTTCAGCCCCACCGATCGAGTAGCCTCTTAAGCCTACCTCATCGAATAATTTCCAGACATAATAGGATTGACCATCTTTATAGGGACGCTTAAATACGGACCCCGCATTAGGATATTGTCTTGGTTGTTTAAGATAACGATCTTTCTTATATTTTAAAATAGCAGTAAGGGTTTCCTCATCATTGCCTTTTTCAGCGATTAAGCCACATCTAATGACCACATCAGTAGAAGCGATCTTAGAAGTACGATATCCAAAGTAATCCTTATCAGGGAGTATTCTTTTAACTTGATTGCTTACTGTATCATACAACTCGATCCAATTGACCAATTGACCAAAGCTAAATTCATATTGGCCCGCATTCATAATCAATGCCCCACCTACAGTACCTGGGATATCTTCTAAAAATGCATAACCTTTAAGAGATTGTTCAAGAGAAAACCAAGCCAAACGACTTAAGTTTACACCCGCATCAGCGATGAGTTCTGTATCGTTTAAGATGAGTTCATCATCCATAATCGTTACGATGAAAGCAGTATTCTCATCATATCTTTCTTTGGATAAAAGGATATTACATCCTTTCCCTATAAGAACCCTTTTCTTGTCTTTGGTGAGCTCTAAGACATCCAGTAGACCTTGTGTATCGGTTGGTAAATAAAGTGTCGCAGCGGTCACTTCTAGAGCCAAGGAATTGTATTTTTTAAGCGAAGTTTCTTTTAAAGTCAAATACGTCATAAGGTCACTCTTTGATTCTCACGTATTTATGCGTGATGTTTGGATTAGGGGTCTTTCTTGATTGTATCTCAAAGATCTTCATCGATGAGATCAACGGAGTAAGCTTTTGATAACCATAGTTACGGGTATCAAATTCAGGATTACGTTTGGAGATATAGTTGCCTATTTCTCCCATAAAAGCCCAACCATCATCATCACTGTTTTCTTTGATGATGGATTTAATGATTTCGATGAGTTCTACTTTAGACGTCTTCACAGATTTCTCATCACTGCTTTCAGGGGTAAAGTCTTGAAGCAAGACTTCCAGATATTTAAATTTTTCACAGGCAGAGATGAAAGGTTGAGGGGTCTTCTTCTCACCCATCCCTAAGACATACTTCCCTGCTTCTCTTAAACGAGAAGCCAATCGTGTAAAGTCTGAATCTGATGAGACAATACAAAAACCATCAACATTACCTGAATATAAGATATCCATCGCATCGATGATCAAAGCAGAATCCGTTGAATTCTTACCTTGGGTATAACCGTATTGTTGGATGGGTGAAATACTATAGTTGAGTAAGACATCTTTCCATTTGGCAAATTGAGGTTTTGTCCAATCCCCATAGATTCTTTTATAAGTGGCCGTACCATGATTAAGCACTTCATCAAAGACGACTCGCACATATTTTTCTGAGACATTGTCCGCATCGATTAAGACTGCGATTTTGAGTTCTTTTTCCATAAGTTTCCTTTTTGTTTATTATACCATTATAAGCAGCACTATGATGAATTCCCTGGTAAACCAAAGCCAAAGCCATGGTTAAACGCTCTTATTCAACCATAATCTCTTCATTTTAGGGAAGAGACATTATACTTATCTTAAGTTGACTTGAATTGTTCATCTCAATTATATACAATACCTAAGTTAAAGGAGACCTTATGAGTAAGAAACTAAAGATTTGGCTCAGAATAACGATGATCGCAGCCCTATATGCGACCTTAACCTTGGTTTTGACCGCGACTTCTTTTGGGCCTGTTCAAGTTAGGATCGCTGAAGCTTTAACGATATTACCTTTACTTGGTTTTTGGCCAGTATGGGCTTTGACTTTAGGATGTGCCTTATCTAATCTCATAGGAGCCGCATTAGGCTTTAATCTATTGGGTTATTGGGATGTCTTATGGGGAAGCTTAGCGACCTTATTGGCTGCTTATTTGACTTATCAATTTAGAAACTATCGCTATAAGAAGATCCCAATCCTATCTCTTTTGATGCCTATCCTAGTGAATGGATTGGTGGTAGGATATGAATTGACTTTGGTGATTGGACCTAATAATTTAGCGATGTTTCTATTCTATGGATTAAGTGTCATGATTGGAGAAAGCATCAGTGTCCTTCTCTTTGGTTATCCGCTTTATCAATATCTAAAAAATACGAAACTATTTAAAACAGAGGCTTAAAACCTCTGTTTTTGTATTCTCATAACGACTTTAGTGCCTACTTTTCTTGGTAAGATCTTCATCATTAGATGAAGAATCTTATTCGATACACCTGGAATAGAAACACTCTTGTTTTTCTCAAGGGCTTTCATCGATGTAAGCACCACTGGTAAAGAATCCATTGAGAAAGTCGATTCTATCCCATCTTGATGTTTATAATGGGCTGCGATCCCAAATTCTGTTTTTGTAGGACCAGGACATACCGCAGATACTTTGATCCCATAAGGTTTTAGTTCTTCATGAAGGGCTATCGAAAGCGATAAGACATAGGCTTTGGTGGCGTAATACTCCGCCATAAAAGGACCAGGGGTATAGGCTGCCATAGAGGCTACATTTAAGATCTCACCCTCATGATTTTCTTTCATCATAGGGATAAAATGATGCGTCAAATGATTTAAGGCTGAGATGTTGACTTCGACCATCGAAGACAAGGTTTCTTGACTATATTCTTCAAAAGGCCCATGAAATCCAAAGCCTGCATTATTGATGAGTCTATTGATGAAGATGTCTTTAGGAACTTGGGTTATAAAATTCTCGATTTGTTTGGAATCTGAAAGATCGACTTGATAAACCAACACACTTATCCCATAGCTTTTTTGAAGTTCATCTTGAAGTAAAACGAGTCGATCCAATCGACGTGCGATCAAGATCAGATCTTGTTTTCTTTTGGCGTATTCAATGGCGTAATCTTTGCCTAAACCACTAGAAGCACCCGTTATTAGAGTCATCTTTCTCATCGTGAGTCCTCTATGATCAATCGTTGTTTTAATTTTATGATGAGTTCTTCACTTAAACCACACGATTTTAAATAGGACTCTACTGTTTTATAATGATCTCTGATGTAGGATAAGGTTTCTTCCATATCCTTGTTGTTGGAATACATAAGATGGGTGATGTTGTCTTTTCTTTGTTTAAAGAAAGGAGATCTTTTTAAGTTGGTAAAACTGACTTCATAATTAGATACGATGTCTCGATTAGGAACTTGAACTAAGCCCAGTAGAAGCATCGATATGACACCTGTACGATCTTTTCCAGCAGCACAATGAAAGAGTATGGTCCCTTCTTGTGCGTTGGCCATCAAGGTCATTATCTCTATGATCTTATCTTGATGAGTCAGCATCATTTCTATATACATGCTTTTTAAAGCATCTATTGGTAAACCCTGTATGGCATGTGGACTGGCATTATCAAACAAGGATACATTATAATAAGCAACCTTAGGATGATCCTGATAAGGACTGGGTCTAAACATAAGCTCTGAACTACTTCTTAAATCGATGACTGTTTTTAAGCCATAGTCTTCAAGAAGTTTTTTATCTTTATCCGTTAAATCAAAAAGATCATCTGAACGAAGAAAAGCATGCCACTTCGTAGAGTGACCTTCTTTTGTGGAATACCCTCCTAAGTCTCGGGTATTGGTTGTGCCTTCTAGAGGTAATCTTACATAATGAACCATGACTTACCGACTTTCTATATGATCTATTAAAACCATTTTTTACGTTTAAAGTAAATGATTAAGCCCATAGCTACACTCAGCATCAATATCAAGACCATAGGATAACCATAGATCCAATTGATTTCAGGCATATATTTAAAGTTCATCCCATATAAGCCTACGATGAAAGTCAAGGGAATAAAGATGGTCGAGATGATGGTCAAGACTTTCATGATCTCATTCATCTTGATCGAGGCATTGGATAAGTAGATGTCTACTAAAGAAGACAAGACTTCTCTCATCGTATCGACAGAATCCAAGACTTGATATAGATGGTCTTGGACATCTCTAAGATAGATTTGAGTTTCTTGGGTGATCTTCTGTTCCCCATGAGAAAGTCTTGATAGGACATCTCTTAATGGCCATATGTGTTTATGCATATACAAGAGGTCTCTTTTTAGAACTCTGATCTCATGAAGATTCTTTTGAGCGTGGACATGAAGCACTCGTTCTTCCAAGTCTTCCACATCATCTTCAAGTTCACTGATCACATCGAAATAGGCATCGACTAATCGATCTAATAAGATGTATAAAAGATAATCCGTTTGACTGGTTCTTATTGGATCAAGTGGATTTTGAAGTCGATCTCTGATCGAATCAAAGACGTCTCCTTCGTATTCACCTATGGTGACGATAAGACCTGGATGATAGATCATCGAAATCTGTTCAAAGATCAATTCTTCTTGCTTGTAATACATCATCTTCGCAACGATAAAGAGTTCATCTTCGATCAACTGAAGTGAAGCTCTTCGATTTTCTTCTTGCGTATATTCTAAAAGAATGGGATGGAATTCATAGGTATCGATCAAGGGCCGAGCTTGTTGAAAGGTGGTCTTGTCATCGATGTTGATCCATACCACATCAGTTTTAAAACTTGGCTTTTTTAACCACTTTAAGTAATCATCATAACTTAGATTAAGTAGTTGGGTCTTATTGTAGAGTATGACGCCTGCGTGTTGAGTTATCTTATCCATGGTTCACCTGTTTTTCTTATTATACACTGAGTTTTCATTCTTGAATCCAAAGCCAATACTCATCTAAAGTAATCCCAAGCTCTGTGATTGTTTTGGCGATGTCTATGCCTACATAACGATAATGCCAGGGTTCAAACTTATAGCCTGTGATGTCTTCTTTACCTTGTGGATAACGAATGATAAATCCATATTTATACGCGTTTTCTTTTAACCAAGTATAGGCATCTGTCTCTTCAAAAGTTGCGAAACTTTTATTGGTGGAGGATAAGTCAACCGCTAGTCCTGTTTGATGCTCAGAAAAACCCGCTCGCGCTGCGAAGGTATCGGTATAAGCTTGACTATAATACTTCAAATAGTTATCGTAAATGCTTTTTTGAAGACTGTAAGATCGATAAGCAGACCGCTGTGATAAGCCGATCCCCTCTTTCGTAATAGCTTCACACATGAGATTATAAGCGAGAACTGCTTCGTCGATCATTGTAGGTTTACCACAGCCTTTAGCTTGGATTAAGTGAGGTGGGACATAGGATCTAAGTAGAGAATGATACTTATTGACCAGTAAGAATTCTTGATTAAAATCTACTTCTAATGTATGCGTATACGCGTCATAATCTCGATCCGTATTGACTTTCTCAACGATGGTTCTAAGTTGTTCATTTGGATAACGATGAATCTCTTCAAGATATCGAGTTAAGCGAGTGATGATGAAATACTCCGTATGAAGAAGCTTTAGGATTTGATCATTGGGATCTTCTTTTAAGATCACCATTAAGATCTCTATTGGTAACTTGGATAGTTCTTTGGCTTCTTGAGCACTATAGCCTAGATCTCTTAATTCATTGAAGTGAGGACTTAGGTAAGATTCAATGGCGTATTTAGTATACCTTTCTGTAGAAAGCTCAAGTATCTGATCTACATTTAAATTATCTTTGATGCCTTGTATCTCAGAAGTACTATAACCTTGTTGAGAGAGTTGATGATCGATGATTGAAATGGATATTGGCTCTGTTTGAACTAAAAATAATTTCAAACTAAACACAATAAGCAATAAAAAAATAAGCAGGACACTAAAAAGTTTAAATTGTTGCTTATTTCTTTTCATAGTTTAATTGTATCAAACAAACCTAAACAAGTGCTAAAGTCTTATTTGACCTGGTTTATTAAACAGAGCCATAACTTCTTGGACATTTAATACTTTCCCATAAGAGACGACCTTCTCATCGACCACTAAACCAGGCATTCTCATGATCCCATATTGAGAGATCTCATTCATGTCTTTGACTTTAACGATCTCAGCTTCTATCCCTAAAGATTTTAAAGCTGTACGCGTATTTTCTTCTAAACGTAAACAGTTTGAACACCCAATACCCAAAATTTTAACGATCATATGTTCCTCCTAGATGAGAATGCCTTGTATGGCATTGAACACGTATCCGATGATCATGATCCCTATCGTACAATAGACTACAAAGAGGATCAAGAGTTCTTTCTTCACGACTTTTTTAAGTAGAATGATGGAAGGCAAGGATAAGGTCGTTACCGCCATCATGAAGGCTAAAACGGTACCTAAGCCTACACCTTGGGAAACCAAAGCCTCTGCGATCGGTAAGGTCCCAAAGATATCCGCATACATAGGCACCCCAACTAAGACCGCTAAAGGCACAGAATACCACTTATCTTCACCTAAGACAGCTTGTATCCAAGACGCTGGTATCCAATCATGGATCAAGGCCCCAATCAATACCCCAACCAGGATATAAATCCATACTTTACGTACGATATCCATAACTTGATCTTTTGAGAAGTTATGACGATCTTTGTGGGTCATCTTTTCTTCATCTAGTTCAGTGACTCCCCCTTTTAAGACAAAGGGTTCCACATAGCGTTCCATTTTAAGCCAAGAGATCAAGGTTCCCCCAATGACTGCGAGTAATAATCCTACTGAGACATACGCAATGGCTACCTTAGGATTAAAGACACTCATCAGTAGAAAGACAGACGCTAAATCTACCAAAGGAGAAGAAATCAAGAATGAAAAAGTTACACCTACATTAAGTCCTGCCTTCGTAAACCCTATAAACAATGGGATAGATGAGCATGAGCAAAACGGAGTTATTGTCCCTAATAGAGCCGCCAACAGACGTGCGAAAAATCCATTGAATCGACCTAAGATCTTACGTGTACGTTCAGGGGGAAAATAACTTTGAATATAGGATATCGTATAAATAAGCACACTCAATAAGATAAAGATCTTGATCGTGTCATAGATAAAGTAATGAAGACTGATCACCAAAGGCTGATCCATCTGTAAACCAAATTGAGTTAAGATCCAAGCGATTCCATCGCTTAGCCAGGTCATTTTTAAGATCGCATCATATAAAACGTTCATAAGGTCTCCTTATATAGATAACTATCTATATGATAAACCTTTTATATCAGAATACAAGTCTAATCGCTTAATTGTTGTTTTAGTTTAAGATGAGCGAAATAGTTGAGTCTATATTTGACCCACTTCCCATCTTTGCGAGGATAAAGCAACCCACAAGAGACCAATTGTTTCATATGAAAAGATAAGGTAGGTTGAGTTAAATTGTATTTCTTGATCAAATCACAGGCACATACTTCACTTGTTTTAGCTTGGTTATAGATCTGTAGACGAGTGATGTCCGATAAAGCTTTAAGTTGAAGAGCCATCGCTTCATCGCATACGTTGTAGTTATTGATAGCGCTTATTAAAATTCTCTTAGCGAAAGGTTGTAGTCTGAGTTTAACCCAAGGATCCTCGATGAGGGATTGAGATACAGAAGGTTCCTTTTGAAGATGATGAAAACTAAATTGTAAAGGGTCAATATTGATATAGGTAACTTCCTTAAAACGACTTACTTTAATCCCATCGAGTGGTGTCTTGATCCATTCTTCAGCCAAATCAGAAACTCTTCGTTTAAAATCATAAGAGAACTCATCATGAGGATCTTTGACTTGTTTCACATAGGCATTGATAAGGTTGGCTGCCGCCATGACTAAAAAGGCATCTTCTTTTAGTTTTACTGGATGATGGTTTAAGAGTTGTTGAGCCAATTGGGCATCTCGTTCACATAGAACTTCAGGATCTCCAAATACTTGGCTTTCGATTTCAATCAATAAGGTTTTATCTATCATTTTGGGTCTAGTTATTTCTTTATAGTGGTATTATATCATTATGAAAGATTTACTGTGGCTTTTCGCACTTAGTGTTTCAATTCTAATCGTACTAAGTTTGGTTTCAAGTTATATCTTTTTTATGCTTGGATTCTCACGAATGAAAAAGACTTGGCTTAGAAGAAGCAAAGATCTTAAAAATGTTGATTTTAGTGCCTTTGGGAAAACTAAATCTTGGTTCTTTGATCAAAAACCTCAAGATCTCTTCATGATCAGTAAAGATGGATTGAAACTTCATGCGTATTATCTACCCACCAAGAATCCTAAAGCCTTGGTGATTCTACATCACGGTTATACTTCAAGAGCTGATGATATGACGATGTTTGCGAAGCTTTATCGTGATCATATGGATGTCGATATCTTAGTGCTTGATATGCGTGCTCATGGCCAAAGTGAAGGCAAATACTTAGGCTTTGGATGGTTAGAAAAAGATGATACCAGACAATGGATCTCATTTATGAATGATAGACTAGGAAAGAGTTTGCCTCTTATTCTTCATGGGGTATCCTTAGGTGGATCTACTGTACTTAATCTAGCAGGAAACAATTGTCCTGATCAAGTCAAGATCATCATCGATGATTCAGGCTTCTCTGATCTCAATAGACAATTCAAACGTCAGTTTAAGGAAATCTTTCATCTCCCTATTTATCCGATGCTTCCACTGGGGTCATTATGGTGTAGAATGATTTTGGGTTTTAGCTTTAAAACAGGCTCCCCTATCGAATATGCCTCTCAGATCAAAACACCCACCTTGATCATCCATGGCCTTAAAGATATGTTTGTACCTCATCCTATGAGCGATGATCTTTATAAGGCAATCACCTGTCCTAAAAAGCTGGTCCATTATGAGAATGCTTATCATGCATTGACTTATCCTTTAAATCAGAAAGACTATGAAGAACAAGTATTGACCTTCATCAAAGAGAACATGAAATGAAAAAACTCCACATTAAAAAACCTGTCGTTTATTATCTATTGTATCTAGGACTTTTGTGTTATTTTGAGATCCTATTAAGGATCTTTACACTAGGTAGTTCTTTTGATCTCTTACCTTTTATTTTTAATCTATGGTATGCCCTACTATTAACTTTAGTGACCTTGGCATTTAAATATACACGATCTGTCTTTTATGTTTCTGTTTTCTTATTAACCTTTATTATGGGGGCTCAAGTGTATTACTACTATTTCTTCAATACTTTCTTTATTGCTTATTCCTTCTTAAGGGCGGGAATGATGGCTGGAAGCTACTATAGAGAAATCATCACCTTGATTCAAGAAAACCTAAACGTCATCTTTTTCTACTTTCTTCCTTTTGCGTTCTTGCTTTTCTTTAGAAAGAAATTAGTTTCAACACGACTTCCACTAAAACAGGTCCTAATAGGTTTAATGGTTTTTGTAGTCTTGTATGGGTCGACAGTGATTCAAATCACCATGAGAGATAAAGATGATTCGACCTATGATGCCTACGTCTATCATCCAGAAGTGATCGCATCGGTTAAAACTCTTGGGGTTTTGACTTCGTTTACAGTCGATGTGACACGTTTGGTACGTGAAAGCGTAGGCTTAGTCAACGCAACACGAGAACCAGATATCATCGATCCTGATCCAGATCCAGACCCTGATCCAGTAGATCCACTCTTATACAATAAACTTGATATTCCTTTTGATGCTCTAAAAGCCAATACCACCAATAAGATCCTCTTGTCTATGCATGAATATTATTCAACGAGATCTGCCACCAAACAAAATGCTCATACAGGTCTTTATAAAGACTATAACTTGATCTTGATCACGGCCGAATCTTTCTCTCATTATGCGGTTCGTCAAGATATCACCCCTACCCTATATAAGTTGGTTCATGAAGGGTATTACTTTACCAATTTCTACAATCCAATTTGGGGCGTATCTACGTCAGATGGAGAATATGTCCAGTTTACAAGTATGATTCCAAAAGCAGGTGTTTGGAGTCTATCAGAGTCTTCAACCAATGATATGGGCTTTGTCTTAGGTCATCAACTTAAAGATCTCAATTATACGACCTTCGCGTTTCATAATCATACCTATACCTACTATAACCGTAATTTATCCCATCCTAATTTAGGGTATACCTATATGGGGGTTGGGAATGGCTTGACCTTTACTGGTACTTGGCCTCAATCCGACATCACCATGATGGAAGAAACCTTACCTAAATACATCAATGAAGATAAGTTCCATGTCTATTACATGACAGTCTCTGGTCATCCTAATTACACGTGGAGAGGCAATACGATGGCTTCTAAGAATCGTGATTTAGTTAAAGATCTTCCTTATTCAGAATATGTCCAAGGTTATCTAGCGACCCAAATCGAGCTTGATCGAGCATTAAAATATATGATGGAAGAACTCGAAAAAGCTGGTAAGTTGGATAATACTTTGATCGTATTGAGCGCTGATCATTATCCTTACTATCTCAAAGATGACATGTTTAAAGAATTAAACAACGGGACCGCTATAGATCGTACTTTCGAGCTATATCGTAGTGCTTTGATCATCTATAATTCTAAGATGAAAGGCGAAACCATTACGAAACCTGTCTCTAGTTTAGACATCTTACCTACGATAAACAATCTTATGGGCATCAAATATGACTCTCGTCTATTAATGGGCAGCGATGTCTTTAGTAACACTGAACCCTTGGTGATCTTCCTAGATCGTAGTTTCATCACACGTGCTGGCCGATACAATGCGAAAACGAAGGTCTTCACCTATAATCAAGGCGTCGTAGAAAACAAAGCCTATGTCGAGGCTATGATCAAGGAAGTGAATGCGAAGTTCTATTATTCCGCTAAGTTCTTAGAAAACGACTACTATAAGATCATCTCTGATTCATTAAAGTAGATTCATACTTTAAGATCCAATCCTCAACACTTATTTTCTCAACCAAGGTCCCAATCAATTCGAAAGGGATCTTTTCTTTTGACTTAAATCTAAGACAAGACTTCCCATGATCTAGTTTTCCATACTGAGCCTCATAGTTTATCTTAAACCACGCCATCAACTGAGGATCTCCATAAAGTCCCATATGATAGAAATTAAAGGAATGTTTTTGTTTAGCGAGGGCCATAAGTCCTAAAGGTAAAGAAGGATCGACATGGTATCCTTTTGGATAAAGTGAATGAGGTACCACATAACCAATCATTCCATACGTCAGTGTTTCTTCGAAACCTAAGGGTAGATGATTTAGAATGGTTCTTCTTATTTCATTGAGGACTGCTTGATCATCAGTACTGAATTTATCGATGTATTCTCTTACTTCTTGGATCATGGGTTCTCCTTTGAGGTGCTTTGATTTATAATGAAGCTATGGTTCTCTATAATCCTTGGCATGGCTGCCATAAGATCTCTGATGGATGTTTGAATTGCTACGTCTATCGTATCGATGAGAAGTATCAAAGAGATTCATCCATCGTTACTAAAAACGGAACTTTTAACTTACCTATACGTAAGAATCGTCAAGGAAATCCTACCATAGCTTCAGGTGAAACCGTATATACATGCTTTAGTTCTGATTTTTTAGTAGAAGAAGCCGATGAATGGAGAAAAGATGTTTGGAAGATGATGAAAGAAAGACAAGATCTTACTTTCATCTTTCTAACGAAAAGAATCGCTCGTTTAGGTAAAGTGCTTCCTGATGATTGGGGAGAAGGCTATGATAATGTCATCGTTGGATGTACTGTTGAAAATGAACTTCAGGCAAGACTTCGTTTACCGATATTTCTTAAACTTCCACTTAAACATAGAAACATCATCTGTGAACCTTTACTAGAAGCCATAGATTTAAGTCCCTATTTAAGCGATAAAATAGAGCTCGTTTTGGTTGGAGGAGAATCCGGAAATGAAGCTAGAGTCTGTGATTATCAATGGGTACTAGATATCCATAAACAAGCCACCTCTAGAAATATCCCTTTTCATTATCATCAAACTGGTGCTCGTTTATTAAAAGACGGGATCCTGTATAAGATCCCAAGAAAAAACCAATCAAGTCAGGCTCTTAAAGCCAAACTCGACTGGTCTAAATAATACATAAATTTAGACTTAGTTTTCTAATCCTTTGAGAACACGTACTTTAACGACACCATTGATCTTCGTTAAATTTTCAACGATCTCATCAGATATCAACCCATCCACATCGACCAAGGTATAAGCCCAAGTCTTTTTAGACATATTCTGCATCGATGCGATATTAAGTTGATGTTCACCTAAGACTGTGGTGATTGCGGAAACCATACCTGGGATATTTTGATGATTGAAGGCAATACGTGCATCACTGCGACACAGACCCATATCACAATCAGGGAAGTTCACAGAGTTCTTGATATTTCCATTGTCGAGATAATCCGTGATCTCATTGACAGCCATAATGGCACAATTGACTTCAGATTCAGGAGTAGATGCCCCCAGATGAGGGATTGCGATCGTATTTTTCATCTTCAAGACATCTTCATTAGGGAAGTCTGTGACATACTTTGCGACTTTTCCTTTTTCAAGTGCTTCACTCATGGCGCTATCATTGACCAATTCGCCTCTGGCGAAATTAAGTATACGGACTCCTGTCTTCATTTTAGCGATGGTCTTATCGTTGATGAGATTTTTTGTATCTTCTACGAAAGGCACATGAAGGGTCAGATAATCGGAAGCTGCATAGATCTCATCATAAGATAAAGATCTTTTGACACTTCTGGATAAACCCCACGCACTATCGACAGAGATATAAGGATCATAGCCTAAGACAGTCATCCCTAAACTATTGGCCGCATTGGCCACCAAGACCCCAACAGCACCTAAACCTATGACCCCTAAGGTCTTTCCTTTAAGCTCAGGACCTGTAAAATTGGATTTACCAGATTCTACCAACTTAGGAATTTCTTTACCTTTATCGAGTAAGGTTTTAGTCCATTCAATAGAAGAAGGTATTTCACGAGATGAGATGAGTAAAGCCGCTAAGACGATCTCTTTGACTGCATTGGCGTTGGCACCTGGAGTATTGAAGACTACGATACCTGCTTGAGCTGCGCGTTCTATAGGGATATTATTTACCCCTACACCAGCTCTCGCAATGGCTTTTAGAGATGATTCAAAATTAAGCTCTAATAGATTAGCACTTCTAACCAAGATCCCATCAGGATCTTCAGATGTGCTGATCGCATAGTTTGCGCTTAGTAGTTCTAGACCTTCTGGGGCAATATCATTAAGTGTTTTGATTTTGAACATGATTAAGCCTGTAGTCCTTCAAATTCGCTCATAACGCGAATCAATTCAACGACACCCTCTAGTGGCATCCCATTATACAAAGAAGCTCTCATACCACCAACTGAACGATGACCTTTTAAATTTACGAGACCTTTTTGGGTCGCATATTTAACGAAAGCAGCATCGCTTTCTTTAGAGGCAGATAAGAAGCAAAGGTTCATGATCGATCTATCTTTTGGATTTGAGATCGTAGGAGCGAAGAAAGAGCTTTGATCGAGATAATCATAAAGTAGCTTAGCTTTGGCTTCATTGATCTTTTCGATTTCTTTTAATCCACCAAGTTCTTTAATCCATTTAAAGACCAAACCAGCCACATAGATACTGAAACAAGAAGGTGTATTATACATAGAGGCATTATCAGCTTGGACTTTAAAATCCAACATTGGGGGAAGATTTGGGACTAATCCCAATAAATCATCACGAATGATCACAACGGTCAAACCTGCGATACCCATATTTTTTTGAGCACCTGCGAAGATCAAACCGAATTTAGACACATCAATAGGCTTAGATAAGATATCAGAACTCATATCACAGACCAAAACCTTATCTTTGACTTCAGGAAACTTAACCAAACGCGTTCCGAAGATGGTGTTATTAGAAACATAGTGGATATAGTCTGCATCACTAGAAAAATCACTGGCACTAAAGCTAGGGATATAGTTAAAATTCTTATCTTCAGAAGACGCTACGATTCTTACTTCTCCATAGCGTTTGGCTTCAGAAGCAGCTTTCTTAGACCACTCTCCGGTATTGATAAAATCAGCTTTCTTATGTTTAGACATCAAATTCATAGGGATCATCGTAAACTGAAGCGATGCCCCACCTTGTAAAAACAAGACCTTATAGTTAGCTGGGATAGCCAATAATTCTCTTAGATCGGCTTCAGCTGTATCCGCGATTTTGATGAAGTCTTCGGATCGGTGACTCATCTCCATAACGGATTGCCCAGATCCCTGGTAATCCAAAAGTTCTGCCTGGATCTTCAG
>CAIXIN010000124.1 GCA_903919545.1 uncultured bacterium
CTCCCTTTCTAAACAACACTCAGAATCTTTTGAGGAGATCGATTGGACTCCAATAAAGAAGGTCATACGAAAGATCCTCATAAAGATCCTTAAAGAAGGTTTCCCAGAAAACGCAGACATCCTAAACATCAACTTTCCTGAACTTATCGATGAATCAACCTTGATCAAGTTTACGAGACAAAGTCCTCAAAACTACTCAGAGTTCTTGATTCCTCCTGAGCGTGATTTTAAGAAGGGCTACGAACTAAAAACTGAAAAGCGCATCAATCTTAATGACACACCTAAAAATAGTGATATCTATGCGATGAAGTATGAGAAAGCCATATCGATTACACCTCTTAAGTGGGACTTATCATTTGAATTAAGAGATAAATCTTGGGAAGAAGAACTCAATCAAAAAGGAAGCTAACTAAGCTTCCTCTATTTAAGTGAATTTAACTGGCTCAACTTCATGATGAGGGCTATCGTTTTAGAATCTCTAAGTTCATCTTTCATGACCAAGTCGATCAAATGATCTAAGGTATAGGTTTTTACGTTGAGGAATTCATGATGGTCTAGTTTTTGACCTACGAATTTTGTCTTAGGCGCATAGTAGAGATGAATGATCTCACCGAGATAACCAGGGGAAGGATAAAGCAGTCCAAGAGAAGTCATTTCTAGAGCTTCATAACCTGTCTCTTCGATGAGCTCACGATTGGCCGCATCTAATGGATTCTCATCTTTCTCTAGTTTACCTGCGGTAAACTCTAGAAGTACCGTATCAAAGGCATAGCGAAACTGTTCAACGAGAAGGAATTCTCCCTTTTCATTGAGGGCAGCGATACATACACCACCTGGATGTTTAACGACTTCTCTTAAAGAAGTGTCTCCATTGGGTAAAAGAATATCATCATGATGGACTTCGATGATCTTCCCTTTAAATTTAAGTTCACTTTTAAGTTTTTTTTCGATGAGGTTCATGGGAATAGTATAACATGACCCACTTGTTTGTTTGAAGGACACAGGTAGTTTTGGTATAATGAAACCACGGAGTATGTCGATGAAAAAAGCCTGTTTTATCACCTTTGAAGGACCAGATGGAAGCGGTAAAACCACAGTAAGCACTTATGTGGTAAAAGCCTTGATCGATCTAGGATATGATGTCATCCACACCAGAGAACCTGGTGGTGTCGACATCGCTGAACAGATCCGTCATGTCATCTTGGATCCTAAAAATACCAAGATGGATGTGAAAACGGAAGTCCTTTTATATGCGGCCAGTCGTAGACAACACCTCGTTGAGAAGATACTACCTGCCTTAGCTTTAAATAAGATCGTAATATGCGATCGTTTTGTCGATAGTTCCTTAGCTTATCAAGGGGTCGCTCGTGGAGTAGGCTTCGATGAAGTCTATACTGTCAATCGTTTTGCGATCGATGATCATCTTCCAGATTTAACGGTTTATCTTGATCTAAGTGCTCAAACAGGCTTGGATCGTATCGCTCAAAGACAATACTTAGATCGTTTAGATCAAGAAAAAATATCTTTCCATGAGAAAGTCGTGGAAGGTTATCAAGAAGTCTTACGGCACTTTAAACAACGCATCGTCGTGATCGATGCGAATCAGGAGATCCAAACCGTTCAGAAAGAAGCCTTACAGGTTGTCTTGAAGAAGGTCAAAGCTTATGTTTAAAGATGTGCTTAAAGAGCGCCAAGCTATCGTTGAAAGGGTTCTATATAACGCCCTTAAACATAAACAGGCTTCTCATGCGTATCTCTTTATAGGACCCAAAGGCACAAGAATGCTGGAAACAGCGATTCTTTTTGCGCAATCCTTGGTTTGTCCTCATAGAGACCCTTGGGCCTGCGAAACATGTGAGATCTGTGTTAGAATACAAGAGAATCATTTTACTGATCTTATCATTCTAGATGGGACCTTAAGTTCCATTAAGAAAGATGATGTCTTAGAGATGCAAGAACAGTTTTCTAAGACAGCTCTAGAGTCTTATGGTAAAAAGATCTATATCGTCAATCGGGCAGAAAACGCTACGACTGAAGCTTTGAATAGTCTCTTGAAGTTTCTAGAAGAACCTAGTGGATCAGATACCTATGCGATCTTGATCTCTGAGAAACCTGATGCCTTATTAGAGACCATCATCTCTCGCTGTCAAACCTTGACCTTTAAGGCTCAAAATAGACAAGCTTTAGTGGCTCAGATCGATATGGAAAACAATGATCCTTATGAGATCCAATTGTTGAGCCAATTGGTCAACAATGTGGAAGGTATGATGGATCTACAGATCAACGATGACTTCAAACATGCCTTGGTTATGTTTGGACACTTCATCGATGAGTATGTGATCGCACCTTATAAAGGTGAGATCTTCGTTCAGACTCAACTGTTGAGTAAACGTAAAGAAGCTGAAAAACCCGATATGGGAGATTTTAAAAAACAAGAAGATAAGAAGAATCCTAAAGAAGTCGTTGAGAAGGGTCCTGTCGTTGATCGAAGAAGACTATCGTTTTTCTTTAAGATCGGGATGCTTTTCTTTAAGGATCTGATGCTAAAAAGCGAGATCCATTCTCCAGTATGGAAGAATAGAATGACGCATATACGGCCCATCATGGATCCCATGACGGCGTTTAATTTGTTTAATGATGCAGAGGACAAGATCAATTCTAATGCCAATTTGGCACTCTTGATTGATTCTGTGCTCTATAAACTAAAGGAGGCCAATCATGACTGAACAAAGTCAGGTCTATACATACGTGTATTCGGTTCGTTTCGAAGGCAATAAGAAGGCATATACTTTTGGGACCAACGAAAATACCTATCATATCGAAGATAAGGTCGTCGTAGAGACCGCAAGAGGATTAGAACTAGGTGAGATCATCACCGATTTTCACTTGACTGAAAACGTCAATATCCATTCAGAATTAAAACCTATCATCAGAAAAGCAACTCAACTGGATCAAGATCATCACATCAATAATCAATCCGCTGCGAAAGAAGCTTTAAAAGTATGCGAGAAAGATGTTAAACATCTCGATTTGAATATGCAACTGATCTCAGCTGAGTATACACTTGATAAATCAAAGATCATCATCGTCTATGTAGCCGATGAACGTGTTGATTTTAGAGAGTTACTAAAAGAATTGGCCAGTCATCTTCATTGTCGAATCGAACTAAGACAAATCGGACCTCGTGATAAAGCGAAGATCGTTGGTGGTATAGGAACTTGTGGTATGGAGACCTGTTGTTCACGGTATCTCAGTGATTTCGATGTGGTATCCATCAATATGGCTAAAAATCAAAACCTTGCCTTAAACATTCAAAAGTTATCAGGCCAATGCGGTAAACTGATGTGCTGTTTAAAGTATGAAGATGAAAACTATAAATGTATGAAGAAGGATTGTCCTAAACAAAACGAATTGATCGATTATAACGGTAAGAAATATCGTGTGACATCGATGAATCTTTTAACTAAACAATGTAAACTTGAAAGCCGAGAAGAATCTTTATTCTTAGGTTTCGATGAAGCTTTCAAAGACTACATCAAGCGTGATCCGAATGAAACGACAGAAAAGCTTTCAAAATGATTTGACCAGTTTATATCTGGTCGCTACGCCTATTGGTAATCTGAATGAAATGACACCTCGAGCCATCGAGGTTTTAAAGCAGGTCTCTGTGATCGCGTGTGAAGATACACGTAC
>CAIXIN010000125.1 GCA_903919545.1 uncultured bacterium
AATAGAACCTTCCATTGCCTTCGTAGAAGGAGATAAGGTAACCATTGTCTCAGGGCCTCTTATGGGAAAAGAGTCCATCATACAGAAGATAAACAAGCATAAACGAATAGCCATCTTAGAAGTAGAACTGATGGGAAGAAGCATAGAAATGCAAATACCACTAGAATTGATATTTAAGAACAGCTAATATATAACAAAGTTTCTCAAAAGATAGCATAAAACAGGGCATATCACACTCATAGTGTGTTGCATTTATAAAACTTATGTTTTATAGTTTATAAGTAGTATTTATTAAACAAATAGAATATGAATGATTTGATGCCAGGCACAGAAAGTTCATTTTCGATTAAATCAGTACAGTACACAAGGCAACTTGTGTGCGAAAGCATAGTCTATGGTGGGATATAAAATGCTTGTAGGATTCTTTTTGTAGTACCCAAGGGGGGTAATGTATGCAACTTTTATTTAGAAAATCTGCGTTGATGATAATGGATGTATTCTTTATAGTTACATCCTTATACATCGCCTATCTGATCCATTTTGATTGGGTCTTGACTGATGCGGCTTTAAAGATCTTCCTTAATACTTTTTGGATCTTGGTTATCATTAAAATTTCCTGGTTTATGGTGTTTAATCTATACACCAGTCTATGGCGTTATGCTTCGACTAAGGAATTATGGAACATCATTTTAGCCAATATTTGTGCGACTATAACAGGCGTAGTAATAAACGCAGTATTTAAACTCGATACTGAAGCTTCGATTATGATCGTTTCATTTCTATTATGTGTAGCGATGACAGGTGGCTTTAGACTTTCTTATCGTTTAGCACGAGAAGAAAGAGCTCATGCTTCAAAAAACAAAAAAGATAGAATTAAAGTCATGATCGTAGGGGCAGGTGAAGCAGGCGCCATCGTCATCAAAGAACTTCAAAACGTTAAACATGATGAATATGTACCTGTATTAGTTATCGATGATGATCCTACTAAAGATAAAAAAATGATCATGGGCGTAAAGATCGCCTTAGGGTCTTCTAGAATCCCTGAATACGCGAAGAAATACAACATCGATGAGATCATCATTGCTATTCCTTCAGCACCTTTAGATACGATCAGTCGTATCATAGATTTCTGTAGAGATACCAATTGTACGATCAAGATCATTCCTGGAATAAAAGACTTATTCAATGGGAAGATCAACTATAGTTTAGTAAGAAGTCAATTGAATAAGAGCTCAGATAAGATCTGGTTGGCTTCTCCACATATGAGCGATGAAGGCTTTGAGATCCAATACGTTCAAGAAGCTTTTGACACCAACTGGATCACTTCTTTAGGAAGAAATGTTTCTGAGTTTGAGAAAGAAGTCGCAGAAAGCGTAAACATCAAATACGCAGCTGCTTTAGTATCGGGCACCAGTGCCATACACATGGCCATGAAAGCGGCTGGCGTAGAAGAGAATGACATCGTCTTATGTCAAGATCTGACCTTCTCAGCGACCGCTAATCCGATCATATACCAACACGCCAAACCTGTCTTCATCGACAGTGATTTTGAGACTTGGAATATGGATCCTAATCTATTAGAGAAGGCATTTATAAAGTATCCTAACGCGAAAGCAGTCATCATCGTTCATCTGTATGGTTTATCCTGTGATATGGATAGGATCATGGAAGTATGTAAACGACACAACGCTGTACTTATCGAAGATGCGGCTGAGTCTTTAGGTTCCTTTTATAAGGGACAACATACAGGTACATTTGGAGAATACGGAATATTCAGTTTCAACGGAAACAAGATCATCACCACTTCAGGTGGAGGAATGCTTGTTACCAATAACTTAGAGAAGATCAATAAGGTCTATTCATGGGCTACCCAATCCAGAGAACCAGCACGTTATTATCAACATACAGAGCTAGGTTTCAACTATCGTATGAGCAATGTAGTCGCAGGTATAGGACGAGGACAATTAAAAGTCCTAAATCAACGAGTAGCGAAAAAGAGCTATATCTTTGAGACCTATAAACGTGAACTTAATAAACTAGAAGGGCTACGTTTTATGCCTGTCAATAGTTGGAATAGTCCTAACTATTGGTTAACTTGTATCACATTAACAGGAAGAATAACTCCTATTATGTTGATCGAAGCTTTAGAAAAAGAAAACATAGAAGCAAGACACTTATGGAAGCCTATGCATATGCAACCATTCTTTGAAAACTATGATTTCATAGGTAATGGTGTATCAGAAGCCTTGTTTAGTACAGGTGTCTGTTTACCATCTGATACCAAGATGAGCGATGATGATCTTAAACGAGTCATCAAGATCATTAAAAGCGTATGGGACAGAAAATGAGAAAGATTACACTATACGAAAGATATTTTAAACGACCTCAAGATTTCATCGTTGCATCAGTAGCTTTGATTGTCTTAAGTCCAATGTTTCTCGTGTTAGCACTTTTGGTGAGAAGTAAACTAGGAAGACCTGTGGTATTCTCTCAACAAAGACCAGGTCTAAACGAAGAGATCTTTACAATCTATAAGTTTAGAACCATGACCACTGAGACAGATAAAGATGGAAACCTATTACCAGACAGCGTTAGATTAACGAAGTTTGGGAGATTTCTTAGATCTACATCGATGGATGAACTACCAGAACTTTGGAACATTGTAAAAGGTGAGATGAGCTTTGTAGGACCAAGACCTTTACTTCCTGAATACTTACCTCTATATAACGAAACACAGAGACAAAGACATTCCATTAGACCTGGTTTAACAGGTTTAGC
>CAIXIN010000126.1 GCA_903919545.1 uncultured bacterium
TATCTTACTATTAGAGGGAATAGAAGATCCATTTAACTTAGGTCAGATCTTTAGAACGGCTGCCATTGCGGGGGTCGATGCGATCTTGATGAGTAAGCGAGATCTAGAAAGCTCTCAAGCGACCTTGATGAAAAGCAGTGCTGGTTTGTTTGATGCGATCGATTTGGTGATGGTTGAAGATCTCACTTTAGCGATCGATTCCCTAAAGAAAAATAAATATCTTTTTGCGGTGACTTATCGTAATGAGACATCGATCGATTATTTAGATTTTGATTTTACACAAAACATTCTTTTAGGGATAGGAGGGGAAATGCGTGGTTTATCCAGTTCAGTAATGGCTAAAATGGATAAAGCAGTGATGATTTCTTATCCTACAGATCTTAAAGTAGCTCTGAATGCAGTCTCCGCATCCGCTGTGCTTTGTTTCGAAGTCGTAAGACAAAGAAGATAACCCCTTTCAACTGAAGGGGTTTTTTGATATAATCTTCAAAATAACAGGAGGAACTTATGGATAATCTCAATGGAAAACTGACCAAAGAAGGATATACCTTTGATGATCTGATGTTGATACCGGCCTATTCGACCGTGGTACCCGCCAATGTCGATCTCAAAACGACTTTGACAGATAAAATCAAGCTCAATATTCCGCTTTTATCCGCAGCGATGGATACCGTCACTGAAGATAAAATGGCCATTGCTTTGGCCAATGCTGGAGGATTAAGTATTTTGCATAAGAATCTATCGATTAAATTACAGGCATCCATGGTTGAAACCGTGAAGAAAGCTCCTGTAACTCATCCTGAGACCGCAGCTTTGGATGGACAAGGAAGATATTTAGTAGGTGCCGCAGTTGGGGTATCCACAGAAACCATGGAAAGAGTTAAGGCATTAGTGAATGCCCAAATCGATGTGATCGCTGTAGATTCAGCCCATGGTCACTCTAAAGGCGTACTAGATACGATTAAAAAGATTCATAACGCATATCCAAATTTGACCTTGATCGGTGGAAACATCGTTACAGGGTCGGCAGCTTTAGCCTTAATAGAAGCAGGTGCCACCATCGTTAAAGTAGGGGTAGGACCTGGTTCGATCTGTACGACACGTGTTGTCGCTGGGGTAGGTGTTCCTCAAATCACCGCCATCAACGATGTCTATCAAGTCACCAAAGATCGTGGTGTTTCGATCATCGCCGATGGGGGAATCAAATTCTCGGGCGATATCGTCAAAGCTTTAGCGGCAGGTGCCGATGCGGTAATGTTAGGCGGACTCTTGGCTGGTTGTGAAGAAACCCCTGGAGAAGTCGTTGAAGTCTATGGGAAGAAAGTAAAATCTTATGTAGGTATGGGTTCTTTAAGTGCTATGCAAAGAGGATCATCTGATCGTTATTTCCAAGGTGGACAGAAAGAACTGAGTAAACTGGTGCCTGAAGGTATCGAAGCCACAGTTCCTTATAAAGGTCCGATTGCGGATGTCATCTATCAAATGATGGGTGGTTTACGTTCAGGTATGGGTTATTGTGGATGTGAAAACATCACTCGTTTAAAAAATGAAGCTCATTTCGTAAAGATCACGAATGCGGGTCTAAATGAATCTCATCCTCATGATGTGGATAATGTTCAGGAGGCACCGAATTACCGTGGCCGATAAAATCGTCGTTTTGGATTTCGGAAGTCAATATAACCAATTGATCGCACGAAGGATTCGTGAGATGGGAGTCTATAGTGAACTCTTGCCTCATACGACACCTTTGTCGAGTTTTGAGAATGATCCTGATCTTAGAGGCATCGTATTTTCAGGAGGTCCTAATTCTGTTTATGATGAGAAATCCTTTAGTATAGATCCTAAGATATATGATTTAAAGTTACCGATCTTAGGCATCTGTTATGGGATGCAACTTATGGCTCATCAGTTGGGTGGACAAGTATCTTCCTCATCCATCAAAGAATATGGAAAATCAGAAATATCAATTAAAAATAGTACTCCACTAGCTCAAGATCTACCTTTATCACAGATCGTATGGATGAGTCATGGGGATTATGTCTCACAAGTACCTTTAGGCTTTAGTGAAGATGCGCATAGTGGAAACCATATCTTAGCAGCCATGAGCGATCCTAGTCGATCACTCTATGCCTTACAGTTTCATCCAGAAGTCAGACATTCTGTCTATGGGAATCAATGGTTAAGCAATTTCGTGTTTAATGTGTGTCACGCTGAGAGAAACTGGAATTTAAGTTCTTTCATCGATGTGAAGATAAAAGAAATCCAAGACTTGGTTAAAGATGATCAAGTGTTATGTGCGTTAAGTGGAGGCGTAGATTCTGCAGTTGTGGCTGCTTTGCTTCATAAAGCCATAGGATCTCAATTGACCTGTATGTTTGTGGATCATGGACTGATGAGACTCAATGAAGGAGCTCAAGTCGAGAAAACCTTTAAAGATTACTTTGGGGTCAATTTGATCTCCATCGATGCTAAAGAACGATTCTTAAGTAAACTCAAAGGGGTAGAAGATCCTGAACGTAAACGTAAGATCATCGGTGAAGAATTCATCAGAGTCTTTGAATCTGAATCTCAAAAGCTATCCCATATCAAGTGGCTCGCTCAAGGGACCTTATATACCGACATCATCGAATCAGGAACCTTATCCGCTCAAACGATCAAGTCTCATCATAATGTAGGAGGTCTTCCTAAAGACATCCAGTTTAAACTGATCGAACCATTAAATACCTTGTTTAAAGACGAAGTAAGAGCGTTAGGGCTTCTTTTAGGGCTCGATGAATCTTGGGTCTATCGTCAACCATTCCCTGGACCTGGTTTAGCCATACGTATCATAGGTGAAGTCACAGAAGAGAAATGTGATCTCGTACGTTTAAGCGATGTGATCCTTCATGAGGAAATCAAAGCAGCAAAGCTCGATCGTGAGATTTGGCAGTACTTTACCGTATTGACCAACATCCGTTCAGTAGGAGTCATGGGTGATCAACGTACCTATGATTATGCCTTAGGCATTAGAGCTGTGACCAGTATCGATGGGATGACCGCAGATTACGCCAAGATCCCTTATGAGGTCTTAGATAAGATCTCTAATAGAATCATCAATGAAGTAAGAGGCATCAATCGAATCATCTTAGATGTGACCTCTAAACCACCAGCCACCATCGAGTGGGAATAATCATGAGTACCCCTAGTATCATCGTTATTATAGTCATCGTTTTATCAGGCGCATTTACCTTGATCTTATGGAAAAATCCAAAGACCAATCCAGTAGCGCGTATTTTGATTGCGGTCGTTATCTTTTTATCGGTTTCCTTAGGCGTAACGCTTGCCTTGACACCACCTGTGATCGATACAGATCACGATGGGATAGAAGATACCCTAGACATAGATGATGATGGGGATCATTATTCAGATAAGATCGAAATCACATGTTCAAGTGATCCCTTAAGTGAACTCAGTATCCCTGTCGATCATGACCATGACTTAAGTCCAGATCAACTGGATCTCGATGATGATAATGATGGGGTATTAGATACAGTAGAGATCTTAAAAGGCAGTGATCCCTTAGACGCCAATTCTAAACCTGTCATAAGCACAGGAAAACTTACGATTACCTTTATCGATGTAGGTCAAGCTTTATCGATCTTGATCCAAGATGATCAAGACAATGATCTTTTGATCGATGGGGGAAACAATGCAGATGCAAGCCTCATCGAAGCGACCTTATCAGATCTAGGGGTAGATGATCTAGAATACGTCATTGCGACCCATTATCATGAGGACCATATCGGAGTTCTTGATGAGGTCATAGAAAGCTTCATCGTTGAAAATGTCATCTTACCTGATGCGACCTATACGACAGCGACCTATAGGAATCTAATAAGTGCAGTAGATGCGGAAAATGCGAATGTGTCTCGTTATGATTTTAAAGGACCACTTAGTTTTAGCTTTGGATCTTCATCTTTTGAGATCATAGGACCTTTATCACCTTTTCTAGATGATCAAAATAATCTATCTTTGGTCTTTAGGATGACTTATGAGAATCAAGTGATTTTATTGATGGGAGATGCGGATAAAGAATCAGAGAGCTTACTTATCGATTATGGTTATGATCTAGATGCGGATATCTTAGGAATAGGTCATCATGGCTCTAGAACCTCTTCCAGTGAAGCTTTTGTCTCATTGGTAAGTCCACAATACGGAATCATCTCAGTAGGGACAGATAACACTTATGGGCTTCCTGATGAGGATGTGATCCAACGATATCTTGATCATCAAACAAACTTATATAGAACCGATGTTTCAGGAACCATAACCTTAACGATAGAAAATGAACTCGTTGAGATCACTACCCAAAAATAAAAGAAGATTTTCAATCTTCTTTTTTAATAAGTCTAGGGTTTATCGTAGTTACGATCTTGCCTTTTTCGAAATAGACCTTAGGGATACGATCACTAAGTTGGGTCAAGATCTCATAAGGGATGGTTTCTAAGTGTTTCGCCATAGGATATATACTGACATGATTGCCTAAGAGTTCAACCAAGGTTCCTTCTGGATAAGACTTATCTAAACGGATCATACATTGATCCATACAGATACGACCGATGTATTCACATTCAACATCACCGATCTTAGCAAAATGACCTTGATGTTTACGATTCCATCCATCCGCATATCCAATAGGGATCGTTGCGATGATTTCTTTTTGAGGTGCTGTATAGGTTGCCCCATAACTAACCGTTTCACCTTTTTCGATCGTCTTTACATTGACCAATTTTGTTTTTAAAGTCATGACGACTTTTAGATCATAATCGAAAGAAGCATAACCAAACAAAGCCAATCCTATTCTTACCGCATTACATATAGGAGTATCAAAATGAAGGGAAGCATCGCTGTTTGAAGCGTGGACCCATTTGAAGGGGCGATCAATTTGTCTAAAGATGCTTTCGAAGAGGACATATTGTTTATGGGTTTGGATTTCTTTAGGATCATCACTACTGGCGAAATGGGTATAGAGACCTTCGACTAAGATGCCTGCTTCTTCGAAATCAGAGAGAACTTCTTCGATCTCAGTCATATTCTTAAGTCCCATACGATTCATTCCTGTATCGACTTTTAAATGAACCACCAAGCCTTCACAGTTCTCATTGAGAATGTCTTTAGCCCAAGCGTATGAAGTAACTGTCGCGATGATTTCTTCTTCTATGGCCACATGGATGTCTTTTGGAGCGATATGACCTAAGACTAAGAGTGGACCTTCTACATGTTTATATCGTAAAGATAAGGCTTCATCCAATGAAGACACAGCTAAGATCTTAGCCCCACAAGCTAAAGCTTTTTTAGCGATCATATCATCCCCATGACCATAGGCGTTGGCCTTGATGATGGCGATAAGATCTTTCTTATGATGGTTTTGAAGGGAATGGATGTTGTATTCTAAAGCATCCAGATCAACATCTGCCCATGTCTCACGATAGAAACGCATTAAACGATCCTAGCGTTGGTATAAGCCATATACACACCCAACACTCTAAAAGCCGTTCCCAATAAGACACTGGCATTGGTTTGAAGATAGGCAGGTAGATTTAGAAAGAGCATTTGGATCAATACCAAGGGTTGAAATAAGATGCCAACACCTACGACACTGATTAGATCTCCTAAGACAAAACACAAAGCCGCTAAGACTGCAGCTAAGATCGAAAACTTAGGTTGAACACCACGTCCATATTTTTGAATGAGCACTCCTAAGCCCCATCCTATCCCCACATAAACGACGGAGAATTCAAAACGGATCGCTGGACTGATGATTCCATAAAGGATAGCTGCCCCTAAAGCAGCAGGGATCCCAACCATCAAAGCTCTTGAGAACCTTTGATTGGAGGTTAAAGCGCGTGTATTGAAGACTTTCAGCATAGGTTTACCTCTGACTTTAACTATTATATCATCAGACTTCCTTTAAATAAATAAACCCGAGTTTTTTATTGACTATAAAACACCGCTTATGATATAGTTATAAGGCACTTAGATGGTCCCGGAGGCTTAGCTCAGCTGGGAGAGCGTCTGCCTTACAAGCAGAGGGTCGGGGGTTCGAGCCCCTCAGCCTCCACCATACATGTGCCGACCTAGCTCAATTGGTAGAGCAACTGATTTGTAATCAGTAGGTTGCGGGTTCAAGTCCTGTGGTCGGCACCATTGGCTTTATTACCTGGGGAGATAGCGAAGTGGCTAAACGCGGTTGACTGTAAATCAATTCTCTACGAGTTCGGCGGTTCGAATCCGTCTCTCCCCACCATTATCTTGGGGTATAGCCAAGCGGTAAGGCACCAGACTTTGACTCTGGCATCTCCCTGGTCCGAATCCAGGTACCCCAGCCAAATATGTGACCCGGTAGCTCAGGTGGTAGAGCAACTGACTTTTAATCAGTGGGTCGAAGGTTCGAGTCCTTTCCGGGTCACCAATTATTTACCACCCGCGGATGTAGTTCAATGGTAGAACTTCAGCCTTCCAAGCTGACTACGTGAGTTCGATTCTCATCATCCGCTCCATTGACTCATCTAAGCCCTGTATCAGGGCTTTTTTCATGGTCTTTTTGTTCTCTGACTATACAATGACTATACAAATCATTTGTTCTCCATAATATTGAGCATTTTTGCCTCTGATTCTTGGAGTAAATGAGTATAAACTTTCAAGGTCATATTCACATCAGAGTGTCCTAATCGTTTAGATACAGCGACAATGTTTGCTCCAGACCCGATCAGGAATGAAGCGTGGCTGTGACGAAGGTCATGGATCCGGATCACCGGGACCAATGGTTTATTCTCAGAAGCTAAAGCGACATTGCATTTCTGTATCGCTTTGGTAAAGGAACGTTGAATAGAACTGATTCCCAGAGGTTCTTCATTTCCAAATAGGAAGGCACCAGGCAGCGCCAGTAGGGGTTTCAAAATATTCAGAGTATAGGAATCCAAGGTGATCTTTCGACGACTGGAGAGCGTTTTTAGGGGTTGCATCCCTTGCTGGTTATGCTTAATGCTTTTATCGACGGTTAAGATATTACCATTCAGATCAGACTTAAGAAGTGCTTTACCTTCACTGCGCCTGAGACCAGTTCTAAACAACAGAATGAAATAAGCCTTAAAGACATAAGCATCGACATGCTCAATAACCTGATCGAACTCTTCAGGGGTCCAGATTTTTATCTCACTTAAATCATCGCTAGATACTTTGATCTTAGTGATCGTCTTTGCGCTGTCATCCAAATCGTAGTAAATGTGACCAAACTTCGAAACTGATTTGAGTAGCTGGACACCGGTGTTCTTATAACGTTTCGAGTAATCGGTCGAAGAGATGAAGGACTTCACCGCCACCATGTCTTTCGCCTTAATCTTATTAAGTTTTTTCTTTAGGATGCTACCAAAAAACAATTTGGCAATTCGATTGTACTCTTTGATGGAGTCCATATTCGCATTGCCACTTTTACTATCAAGAAATTTTGCCAGCAGATCTTCAAAGGTTTCATCGGATTGCTCAATCTCTTTGTTACTGTTTTTGAACTCTTGTTCAAACTTGATCGCATCACGTTTGAGGACAAAACCTCTCTTCGTTTTAACATGAACCTTACCATCCGCATCCCGGTAGGGAGCACTAACATACCATGTCTCTGTCTTTTCGTCTTTATAAACGGCCATAATTGAAATCCTCCATTTTTTGTTATAATGAAGGTACAACATCCACTCCCGAGTATTTGTTGTACCGCATCCCAGTTACCGCTAGGATGTTTTTATTTGAATAGATTCTTAATGATTGACGTAATACTGAAAGTGGGTTTCTTGTAGACTTTGTTTTTTATTGATCGCTTAGGATCAGTGATAAGTCCAACTCCTTTTTTGCCATAAACAGGATTGATCGATTTCTTAACTGCTCTTTTAACCTTACCTGTCGTGGCTGCTTTAATTGATTTCTTGATACTGGGTGTTCTCATTCCGATTTTCATTTATAGCTCCTTTGCTGAGCAAGCCCACAGCAGCTTTCCGATTACGCTGATCTCTGGACCATCACTCCCAATCATTGTTGGCTTGTGCTCGAGGTTATAACTGAGTGGTTCTAGGACAACATAGTCCGTTAACTTGAAAAACTTCTTTAGAGTTGCATCTTGCTCGTTGATGAGTAATGCTCCGATCTCGCCATTTTCAAGTGTGTATGTCTTTTGTAGTAGGGCAATATAGCCGTCCGGAATAACTCTGTTCATGGAGTCTCCAACTACCAATAACCCAAAGAGATCCTCTGTATTGACGTACTTAGTAGGAACCTCTACTTCACCACAAATATCTTCGATTGCTTCAAATGGAGTGCCGGCAGGAATTCGTCCAAAAACAGGAACTTTTCTGACAATGAATCGAGACTGGATTGCAGGGATATAAGTGGTTTTATCTGTTCTTCCGATCAAGTAATTGATATCGACATTAAAGAAGTCCGCAATCATCTCCAAAGTTTCATAATCAGGTTCGCGCTTCTCCATTTCATACATGCTGATGGTGCTCTCTGCCATTGATAGTTTGGTAGCGAGTTCTTTTTGTTTTAAGCCCATTGCTTTTCTTAACTCTCGAAAACGTTCTCCAAAGGTGGCCATAGTATTACCTCAAAACTACTATAGCACACATTTAGTGCTTGAAATGTGAAATACACTAATAGTGTTGACTTTAATGTTAAAACAATTTAGCATAGAGGAGCACAATACCATTGCTAGGATTATGAGAATCTTTGGTTGAGAGAAGAGGGGAGTGTTGGAAGATGACAAAACGCTAAGCACTAACTAAATATGGAAATAGACTGCTGTTAAAAACGAAGTGATTTCTGTGGGTATCTGACATGGTTGAGAACAATTGGTCATGAATTATTATATGGTAAAGTTTTACGATAAATAGAAAAGCTCGGGTTTTTGCTGAACGATCAACGTCATGTCCAAGAAAATCTCATCAATCAAGTTTCGTTTGAGAATAAAAAGCAGAATCTTCTAGATTTGTTTTTAATGAATATCATGATGATCTAAAAATCAGAATCAAAACACTTATTAATCATTCGCATGATTAATTTCAAATAAAGAAAGACAAAGGGAAAATATGACGCAAATATTCTGGATTAAAATTCATCTATCTTTATACCACAACCGAAAAATGACTCTTTTACAAAAAATGAAAGACGGTGGGTCTCTCTGTTATTTATGGATTCAACTACTTTTATTAGCAGGTGAATCAAATGCAGATGGGGCTTTGATGATGACACCCAATATACCCTATACTTCTGATATAATAGCAGGACGCTTAAATTGGTCACCTAAATTAGTCAAAAGAGCTCTCGAAGAATACATATTCTTTGAGATGATCTATATTTTTAACGAAACCATATTTATTAGGAATTGGGAAAAATATCAAAACACTCAAGCTATGGCCCAGGCTAGAGAAAAAAATGCGGTGTCTCAAAGGAAAAGCCGTGCTAAAAAGAGTGTTGGTAATACAAAGTTACAATTAGGTGAGAATATGACTGATCAAGAGGAGATTATCGATGAAAATGAAAAATGAAATTATGTTGATTCAACACTATGAATTTAACCGACGATGGATTTTGAAAGAAAAATTTTGACTATTGTTATCTATAATGTCATTGGTCTGTCATAGGTGTGTCACAGGTTTCCTCTAAATAGAGTTAGAGTATTAGAGTTTAGATTATAGAATATACTAATATATCTCCCCCAAACATGAGAGAAAAAAAGAACTTGTAAATTAAGTTCACTTGAGCAATACAAAAAGTCACCTCTAAAACGCTAAGAAAACCATGCATTTTAATCAAAAAGAACAAATAACTCTACGATAGATAGGTCAGTATCGATCAATCTTTCTTGTTTGTGAGGAGTATTGAATTTCAATGAAAAAGAGGCATTAATGTCCAAAACTCAATATAAACTCTGGCTCAATGATCAAATTGGTTTATGTCACTTGAGACCAATGACGATATCGTTTGAATCCATATGATTTCAAATTATCGAATAATGCCGAGCAAATCGACGAGAGTATTTTTTTCAATCTTGATCTACTGATCCCACAAATACTGAAAGGATCTGATCTTAATTGTCGTTGAGGAGTTTTCATGGCATGCCACATAGCATAAGTACAAATTGTCTGATGATCCTACATTGGCGAAACGTCATGAAATCATGCGTTTGGTAGATACTGAAAGACCGTGAAAATCCCTTGGCGTATCTGCTTGATGTGTTGGATACTGGATAATAGAAGAACTCCAAAGGTGATTACGAAACATTGGCAAATGAATCTAATTTGAATGATGCTTATACATTTATTGTAGGCTGATCGTTACCAAAAATGTATAAAAAAAGTACCCCGATAATTACGGAAAGTATTGCTTCGTAAAAACAAGTGTTTAGGCCTTTGAAAATCAAGGTATAATGGTGTTAATTGGTGTGAATTATAATGTAAAGGTTATCTTCTATTAGTAAATACAATATTCACAGAATAAGCGAGGGGGGAAAATGAAGAATAGTACTCTATCAGAACATAAGATAATTAAGGGTGTATTCAAAACCAAGATAAGTGAATTATTGGGAAGTAAAATAGATTTTCAAAACTGGGCATATGAGCGAATGCCTGAATATAGTTGGTTAGGATTAATTATGAGTAGGTATGGAAGAGATGAAGGATTTAAAAGGACTTATCAGATTGTTAGTGAATTGTCGAAAGCTGATTATAAAGTTAAGTCGTTAAGATTGTCAGATTTTCTTGCCTTATCATCAGAAGTACAGAAATCAATATTCGAGATTATATCGAAACATATATGCCCTGATGCTCTTTCCCCTCTTACGACAATAATAGATTCACTTCTGTCAAATGACTTTTGCATTGCATTTCTACCGGGTAATGTAAATTTAGAAGTAAGAATTGATAGGATGTCCGACTTAATAAGGATAATGGGTGATGGATCTTCAGAATTTGCTACGGATATTCGGTTTATCGTTATTTATTATCATGCATTAACTAATAAAATCAAGTTCACCGACATAATGAGTGAGAAAATGTTCGATTATCCTAATTTGAAGCCCAATAACCCAATTATGGTTTTGTATGGATCTATGATTAGATCATTGGAATTAACTGTATTGAACGGTGAAAATAAGGAAAATTCTTTTGATTACTTGGAACTGTTCTGGGAAAGGATGTTTAGAATGACAAATTGTGAACTTATGCAACTTAGATTCGAAGAAAATGTAATCGACTATTCTGTTCAATTAGCTGCGATTAAGTCGGAACTAAATTCATACAAAATTATTATTGACCAATCATATCCATTTGACGAAAAGAAAATAGTTTCGTTAGGGATAGCACTATTTTCCTACAAGAGAGTATGTGAGATTGTTGAATGCCACCTAGAAACTACTATCGCTGGTAGGAGTGTACTTAGAGGAATTATCGATAGTTTATTCATGCTAAAGTATCTTGTGCTAAAAGAAGGCGAGGTGCCAGATATCTGGAGAAAATATCAACTTCATGGCATTGGGAAATATAAACTCATCTCTGAAAAATACATTGAGATTCAAGGTGATAAACCAAAAACTCACGTTCCATATGAGTACCTCGACATTCTGGTTAACGAATTCAGAGATAAAGAGTTTGTGGATATGGAAACGGGATTCTTCGATAATTTAGGACCTCGAAAACTTGCTGAATTGGTAGATGAGAAGGATCTATACAATTTCTTTTATGACTATGATTCCTCATACGAACATGCATTATGGGGTGCCATCAGAGAAAGTAGTTTTTTGAAGTGCACAAATCCATCTCATCTATTCCATTATGTCCCTGATATTGATAATCAACAGAAACTACAAAGTGTTTTACCAGACGCTTTTTTGGTGATGGATAAAATCATTATTGCTCTAAGATCTGTGTTTGAAACAAGAGAAGCAGTACAAAAATGAACAAGAGTCGCGTTTTTGAGGAATTGCTGAAAGTCCAAAAAGAGTACTTGAATCTTTTGAAACATATTGAGTCTAATAAAGAGATAATCTCATCACTTTCGATTATTGATAATGTATTAATCTTCTGGCGAGCCAACCAAAAGTTCATTGAATATATTCTCTCTGAATATTTCAAAAGTGAAGAAACGAGTGTGTTTACAGCAATCCGAAAGATTAACTTAATAGATAATGAACAAATTCCCTTCTTATTGCTTAACAAGTTCCATATATATGATGATCGTATTCCAACTTACCTTGATCTACAAAGCGATTTAAGTAACGATAAGTTTAGTACGAAATTTCACAATGATATTCTGGAATTAATAAATGACAATATCCAAATACTTGAAAGATATTTTGGGAGCATTATTCTGATTCCAATATCTTTTATGGAGAAAATCGAAAGTGAAGACCGAGAGATTGTGGATTCCATATTCTTCGGATTGTTTTCAAGTGAATATAATTCTTTTGAGGAATATCGCGATGATAATGCAAGTATTGATGATATCCGAAAGCATCTAGATGATGGTGTAGAATCTCACATTATTTTCTCTGTAGATGAGAACCCGAAAGACGATTTCATACAAAGATTTCGAGCTTATACGAACAGTACTGAATTACCTTTGAAGGAGCTAAAATCTGATTCTGAGAAATTTAGTTTTATTATCATGGGCTACCTTATACAAGCATACAATTGCCTAAACATAATGTTGCACCATAAATTTGTGCCTTACATCCGAAATAGAACCTCATTGAACTATACATTGATAATGATTTCAGGTCTTAATGATGACGGAAGAACCAAGGCGCAGGGAATGATTAATAAAATGCTAGTTTACTATTTAATCCACAATAGTATCGATAAATCTAGAGTTGGTGAATCTACTGAGAAAGTTTTCTTAGAGAGTGGTGTGAATAAAGAAGTTGAAAAGACGATATTCGATGAACTATGTACACATAATCATGATTTTATGAAAATTGAATTCCAATTAATTGTTGAGATAATTAATAGAAACCTAAAGAGAATTGAATACTAACTTCGGTACATACCGGAGTTTTTTTATTTGGTAAGGTTTGATGTGAAGAGGTGATCAAGTTGGCCAAGAGTAAATGGGAATCAGTCAAAGCCAAATTGCACCTGGTAGAGAAGTGGGCGAGAGATGGTATCAGTGAAGAAAAGATTGCTAAAAACCTCGGAATTGCTGTATCAACTCTAGAAGTTTACAAGAAAGAATATCCGGAGTTATCAAAGTCCCTTAAAAAAGGGAAAGAAACTCTGATCACTGAACTCGAGAATGCTTTGATCAAAAAAGCGCTTGGGTATGACTACGAAGAAAAGAAAGTCTACACCAAGACCGAGAATGGCCAAGCTGTCACTTATACCGAGATCACTAAGAAACATCAACCACCGGATACCGGAGCCTTGTTTGGACTATTGAAAAACAAAGA
>CAIXIN010000127.1 GCA_903919545.1 uncultured bacterium
ATATTGTTGTATTAGAGAATAGAACATAAAGTAAAAGGATGAACAGATAGTACATAAACAAATAGATAACGAAGCCTAGTGAGAGTACAGCGTTTGACATTAATAGTAATAGGGCGAAATAACTTCCAACGAAGACTATTGCGAACTTAGTGATAGAACTCATCATGCCTTTTATCTGATTCCTTTTGGAACTAATTCTTGAAATGATAAAAAAATTCTCATAATGGTTCATTATTTCGTACAGAAACCACTGATAAACAAAGAAAATAAGCATCAGTCCTTGTTGAATTGGATGAATACCGACAAAGATCCTTATATCACCACTGCTACTAAGTCTCTGCAAAGCAAGAAATACGAATAGGATTTGGAAGAACACAAGGGCTCGATAGCTAATATAATGTGGCAATTTCATAATTAAACCATGTCATTCTTTTGTGAGGCTTTAATACACCAATAACCAAAAATTATTAGAATTAATACCCACATAACCATCAAATAAGCATTTATAGAAGCAGGAGTATCAAAGCGTGTCATTGGTTGAGGATCAAACACATTTATCCAGTACCATAATGATATTGGCGTTATAAATAGATTTAAAACAGTCGCAGATAAAATAGAAAATAGTGTGGCTCCTAGATAAACAACAATTTTATTACGAACAAGATGACTCAACCCAAAAGTTGCGATCGAAATAGATCCTCCTAAGATAGAAATAGAAAGGATATATATCATAATATTTACATGGGGCACATATGACCAAAGATAAGGAAAAGTGAAAACTGATTTTATCGTTTGAGCACTATTAATATTGAATATATAAAAGTTTCTAGTAAACGAAAGATCCTTTGCTCCTAAGATAAGCCATGTATTCAAATAATTAAGCGCTAAAAATATAAATATAATGATAAATCCAGAAACAAAAGTGCTTATGAATTTTGAAACATAGTAATCTCTTCGACATGTTCTACTAAAGAGTTGTGATAGAAATTGGCTTTCTTCTAGAAAGATCGTTGCATTTCCTAATACAGCAAAAAGTGAAACAACAATCTGAAATGTAAACATCAATGTACGAGTGTTTGTATTATAGAACCAAAATGCATCATAAGCATTACCTACATATAGACTTGATGCATTTGAATATAGAGAAAATGGGAGCACAAATGCTCCCACTATGACTGTGGTAAGGACCACTAGGAATCGATTACTCGATATTAGAACTTTAAAATCAAATGAGAGATTTTTCAACATTAATAATAATTTAATGACCCATTTATTGTGTAAGAACCCCAATTATAGTTATAGCTTCTAAAGACGTGCGAAACTTGTGTTCCTGTTGTTCTTAATGATACTGTTTTTACTATCATTTTATCTTCCGTTTATTTGATGAACGTAAATCTCTATACATATTCATTCCAAATATCAAAATGATCAATCCTCCTAGTGGCCATCCTATTGAATTTGGTATTACAATATTATAAAAAACGAATAATCCAGACAACAGATTATAAGAAATAAGTCCCACACAAACTAGTATAATAGTTACAATAACTTTTTTTGTATTAGTCATGATGCTTTGGTTTCAGAAACATATGTTTGATTCAAAGATATATGATTTGGAATCGAAATTATAAATAGAATTATGCTCGTAAATTTTTTCATTTTAGTTTTCCTTTTAGAAAATGGTCTACATTCTTTGGTGATTAATAATTCGATTTCAAATGCTAAAGATTACCTACAATTTCATTTTTCCCCTTGGATACAGTATATACTTCAAAATCTAAAAACCGCCCATTCTAATATTTTAGCGATTTTAGCGTTTAATTCGACTTTTCTCAATATTTATTTAGGATTACAGAACTTTCTAAGTCAATATTTATAGTAGGAGCTTACCGATTAATCTAAACCGGATATATAAACAATAAGGTTTACTGAATCTATCGATATTTACAGTTTCTGGCTAATGATCTTTCTTAAGATCTCAGGATCATACATTAATGTCTTAAGTCGATCGACTTCAGTAACTGTCTCATCGATGCTTTCTAGATAAAGATTGATCTTTTTAAGTACTTTCTGATACATCTTATCAGGATGCTTCATCACTCTATGATGAGCCATACTTTCAAATGTCAAATAGATCAAAGCAGGAATAAACTCAACACAAGAGGATTCTATCCAGAAATCAACTTGATCATAAGGAGGAAGATACTGTTCTAGTAGACCTTGGATCAGTTTAAATCCATCCTCATTGGATTGCCAAATATCGACGAAGGTATAATCATAGTCCTTCATGAATTCTTCATCAAAGAAGTTAAAGGCATCTCCTTCTATGATGTTTAAAGTGATGTTCTTAGGAAACTGAGGTAATAGATATTTCTCAAAAAGATCGATCACTGCTCTTGATTTCTCTATGACTGTAATAGAAGTCACTTCAGGATTAAGCATGGCCATATAGATGAAGTAACCTATCCCTAATCCAAAGGTCAATACATTGCCTTTGGCTTTCATAGCATAGGGGTCCATTGTATTGGCTTCAGAAGGCGCATCCAACATCCAGACTTCTTTACCTTGGTATAAGAAAGTCGCTTTATAAGGCTCATCTAAGGCTCTTAGAGTCATCCAATCATTGAGTTCTCTTAAAGGATCGGGATGGATAGATGAGACACTAAATAGTTCATGAGACGCTAAAGTCTCTGTGGTAAAACGAAAGGACTTATCTTGTATCTTATCGAGATGGATATGAGAATGATAAGGACTCTTAAGAAAAGCTTTCGTCGAGATAAACAAAGATGGCCAAGAAGATCTTGGACCTTGAAATTCAGCGAAGCCAGCCACTTTCATGGCATACTGTATCTCAGCTTCATTTTGAGGATTTACTTGTAGACCTAAGAAGTCATTCTTCATCTCTTGAGTAAGATTATTTTTACATCGTGAGAAGAATCTTTCTAGTTCTGGGTTCGTTTTTATTTTCATAGGACCTTTTCATCAGGGTTTAAATTAAACGCTGCGATTTCAGTATACTGTAATTCATCGTGGAACCGCTCACTCTTCATCAAAGAAAATGAATTCACTTTGAAAGATAAGGGTTTAGACTGAGATAAGAGAAGAGTCTCTTGAGTTGACGCTTTATAATTTCTCACCAAAGTCAAATGAGGCACATACTTTTTATCCTCAAAAGATATGTCGTTTTCTCTTAAGACTTTAGTGATATTGGCTTGAAGTTTATTTAGGTAAGGATTTGGCTTTATACCTACCCACCAGATCTCCCCATCTCTTTTAATAAAATTACCCAATTCACCTAAGGTCAATTCAAAAGGAAGACCTTTAACTTCTTCTAAGATCGATTCGATCACTTCAGTCTCTTGGATCGAACATTCTCCAATAAACACCAAGGTCAAATGAAGATTATTAAACGTAGTAAAGTTTCCTCTTTGTCTTCTTAAACGAAAAGGTGTTTGAAGATCTTGAAGGGCTTGTTTTATAGGGTCACTTAAGGTGATGGCGATAAAGAGTCTCATGGGTTTCTCACAGTTCTATTATAAAGTTCTTACACCAATCAAACAAAAGAAAACCGAAGTTTTCTTTAGAGGATAGAGATAGAATAGGAAGTTG
>CAIXIN010000128.1 GCA_903919545.1 uncultured bacterium
AAACAACTAGATTATTACTTTATCCATTACTTAAGATCAGAGATGAAATTCAATGGTTTAGATGAATTGATTACACAATTGAAGAAAGATGAAACTGATGCTCGTAAAGTATTGAAGAATGTAAAAATGTAAATAATTTGTAAAATATGTAAATAATTGTTGCATTTTCAAAAAACTCATTTATAATAAGTCCCATAAGCTACGAAAAAGAGTAGTACTTAAGATTCTACAACCAGCGACTTGCGTTAGATGGAAGGCAAGATGTGTGACTTAAGGAACGTACTTTAGAGCTGATCTTCACATTAAGAAGATCCGTAATTCTGCGTTAAGGATTTGAGTTGCCAGATCTACATCTGGAAATAAGGTGGTACCGCGATAAAACGTCCTTTGTGTAATACAAATGACGTTTTTTTTATTCAAGGAGGATCAATGAATCTAAATTTTGAAAAGATTATTCCTTATGTCCATCTGTTTGGTAGTGCAATCTTAGTTACTTTAGAAGTAGCTGCACTAGCGGCGATAGGCGGATCCATACTGGGTCTTGCCTTTAGCTTATCTGGCAGAAAAGGATCACCAGTAAGATATCTGGTTAAAGGCATCGTTGAGTTCTTTAGAGGGACGCCTCTATTGATCCAATTGACCTTCTTCCATTATGGACTTCCTCAAGTGACTGGATGGATCCCTGATGTGATGACATCTGCCTTAATTGTTTTCTCAATCAACTCTGGAGCTTATCTTTCTGAAATCTTAAGAGCTGGAATAGAATCCATTGATAAAGGTCAGATCGAAGCAGCTCATGCGTTAGGCGTTAAGAATTTCGATATAACATTCAGTATCATTATTCCTCAAGCCTTAAGAAACGTTCTACCAGCGATTATGAATGAGTTCATTACCTTAGTTAAAGAAACCTCAGTTGTATCTGTTATCGGATTAACCGACATCATGCGTCGTGAACAAATGATTGCTTCTGTTACCTATCGATACTTTGAACCATCATTGATCGCCATGATGATCTATCTTGTATTGAACATCATCTTAAGTTTCGTAGGTAAGAAACTGGAAAGGGCACTTAAATATGATTAGCCTAACCAACGTCTCTAAGGTCTTCGATAAAACAACCGTCTTAAAAGAGGTGACCATCGAATTTGAACCTGAAAAGACTTACGCGATTATTGGTTCATCAGGAGCAGGTAAAAGCACCTTATTAAGATGCATCAATCTACTTGAGATCCCAAGTTCTGGAAGCGTTGTGGTCGATGGGGTTAATTTAGTGGTAGATAAAAAGAAGCTAAGTTTAGTGAGAGAAAAGATAGGGATGGTATTTCAAAACTTCAATCTCTTCGCCCATATGAGTGCGCTACACAATGTGATGTTTGCGCTTGTTAAAGTAAAGAAGATGAATGATGCGGACGCTCAAAAAGAAGCGGTAAAGTATCTTACTGAAGTTGGCCTTCAATATCGATTAAACAACTATCCTCATCAACTCTCTGGTGGAGAGAAACAAAGAGTAGCGATCGCAAGAGCCTTGGCAATGAAACCAAAAGTAATGCTCTTTGATGAACCTACCAGTGCTTTAGATCCAGAGATGACCCAAGAAGTTCTAAAGGTTATCAAACAGTTGAATCATATCGGGATGACCAATATCATCGTAACCCATGAGATTAAATTTGCCCAAGAAGTGGCTGACTACATCATCTTTATGGATAACGCTGAAATCTTAGAAGTTACCCCAACACAAATATTCTTTAGTAAACCAAAATCATCTCGGGCAGTAGAATTTCTGTCCAATATGATATAAACACAGGAGAAAAACCATGAAAAAACTACTCGTATTAGCACTCGTGCTCACCACTCTACTGACTGCTTGCAGTCAAACCAAAAAAGATGTTTTAACTGTATTGATGTCTGCTGATTATCCTCCATATGAATCTATTGATACAAATGGTGATTATATTGGATTCGATATTGAATTCGGGAATGCCCTTGCTGAGAAGCTTGGTGTTGAATTTAAGTGGACTGATACAGCATTTGATGGAATCATCGGAGCACTTCAAGCCAATGCAGGTGATCTAGCAATTTCTAGTATGTCCGTTACCGCGGAAAGAGCTTTGTCTGTTGATTTCTCAACTGTATATAAAGAAGAAACTTCATTGGGAGAAACATTTACGGTTGTTGCTTTAGCAAGCAATGCTTGGACTCAACTTAGCGATCTTACTGGTAAAATTGGATCAACTCAATTAGGTACAGTACAAGAACAAGCGCTTAATATGCTTCAAAATGAATTCTCTTTTACTTTAGACATTAGAAACAAATGGGATATCATTGTTCAAGAAATCATCAGTAAGAGAATTGACTTCTTGTTGGTAGATAAAGCGACAGCTGATCAGTTCTTAATTGCTTTCCCAGAATTATCAGAATTCACTGCTCAACATGATTCACTAGCTGCCATCAATGGAATCGGTATTGCTTTACCTAAAGGTTCTGAGTGGACCGAAAAAGTAAATGCAGCAATCGCTGAAATGCAAGCAGATGGATCTTTACAAGCCTTAGTCGACAAATGGTTCCCAGCGAACTAGTCATTTCATAAAATGAGAAGGTTATGTTATAATACCTTCAGAGGAATTAGCACAACCCATGATCAAAATCTCAGACAACGAAAACGGCATCATTTTTCTTAAAAAAGATGTATTTACTTCCATCGCTTTCATTAGCGTACAGGAAGAAAACGGGATCCAATTGGATAAAGGCACATTTAAAAAAGCCGTCACCTGTAAAATAGAAGATGAAAAAGTTCACATCTCCATCGATTTAAAGATACGTTATGGACAAAATGTACAGAAAACCTGTAAGAGCGTACAAAATCGTGTTTCTAAATCGATTCAAGATATGACCAATGTCAATTGTAATCATATTGATGTGAATGTCATCGGATTTAATTTTAACGCCCAATAAGGGCGTTTTTTTATGGATTATGTTAAAATAGATAAAGTGAAAGCGGGTAGCTATGAATCGACATAAATTACGTATACTTTTGGTCACTTATCTCTATCAACATTTGTTGCTGGATAAATCGATTGCGGCGATCATCGTCGATGAAGGAATTGAACCCACCACTGAAGATCAGACCTATCTTTTAAATAACTTATACAACATTCTTGAAAACAAAGAAGAGTATGTTCAATTTATTCGTGAGCATTTAAATTCTGAATGGAAATATGAACGTTTATTGGCGATCGATAGAGCGATTCTATTATGTGCGATCAGTGAATTTGCGATAGATGAAGCTGCTAAAGCCATCGTCATCAATGAAGCAGTTGAGATCGCAAAGGTCTACTCCAATGAAGATAGTTTTGCATTTATCAATGGGATCCTAGATTGTCTATGAGTCAAGATGCTTATTCAGTTTCAGAATTGCTTCAATCCATTAAAATCAATTTGGAATCCAATCCATCCTTTAAATCGTTTTGGTTAAAAGGAGAGATTTCGAATTATACAGCCCATCGTAGTGGTCATTGGTATTTCACTTTAAAAGATGAAGGCGCTAGAATCTCATGTATTATGTTTGCGAATGCGACTTTAAGCGTTCGTTTTCCTGTGAAAGAAGGGGATAAAGTTCTTTTAAAAGCATCTGTTTCAGTTTATCCTCCTCAAGGTTCTCTTCAGATCAATGTGAGTCAAATGAGTCTTGATGGGGTAGGTGATCTGTTCCTACAATTTGAAAGACTTAAGAAAAAGCTTTATGAAGAGGGATTATTTGATCAAGCTCATAAAAAGAGCCTTCCTCGCTATCCAGAAAGCATAGGCATCATCACAGGGGCTAAAACAGCTGCTCTACAAGATGTTTTAAAGACACTTAACCTAAGATGGCCTGGTATTAAAACAAGAGTCTATGAGACCTTGGTTCAAGGGGAAGGGGCAGCGCTAAAGATCATTGATCAACTGCTTCTAGCCGATCAAAATAAACATGATGTATTAATCATTGCGAGAGGTGGAGGATCCATAGAAGATCTTTGGGCTTTCAATGATGAGCGATTGGCGAGGATCATCTATAATCTAAATACTCCAATAGTCTCTGGTATAGGTCATGAGGTAGATGTTACGATCACAGATTATGTTGCTGATCTAAGAGCGGCTACACCTACGGCAGCTGCCCAAGCTGTCATACGAGATTTTCGTGAAGTTAAAGGTGAAACTGCTCAGTTTAGACAAATGTTATCTAAACTTATAAATCAAAAGCTTAATCAATCATTACTTTTGTTTTCAGGATTAAAGAATTACTCTGTATGGAATAATCCTGAACTCATCGTTCAAGATCCTACGGTTCATCTAACCATGTTGACCCAACGATTATTTCAATATGCTTCTACGATGAAACCTACTGAGAACCGTTTAAAGAGCCTTAATGAGGCCTTAAGATTCGCTGCGATACAATCCATTAGAGTAAAAGAAAATACACTGATGAGCTTAAAACACGACCTAGGATCCTCTCTTAAAGGTAATCTGAACTTACAAAGTGCTAATTTCGCTCAAAGTGTTGGATTACTTAATGCTTATTCTCCTTTATCAGTTATTCAAAGAGGGTATTCGATCACTAAGATCGATGATAAGGTCATTAAAACGATTGAAGAAGTAAAGGTAAATGATGTGTTGATTACCAGAATCAAAGATGGAGAAATTATATCCATCGTTACTCAAAAGGAGTCCTATGGAAAAGAAAAACTTTGAAGAATCGATGAAAAGACTTAATGAGATTGTCATGGCTTTAGAAAAGAATGAGTCCAGTCTAGAACAATCCATTTCTTTGTTTGAAGAGGGTCTTTCTTTGGTCAAAGAATGTGATCTTCAACTAAAAGGATTTGAATCTAAAGTCCAAGAACTGATGAAGACTTACGGAAACAACAATTCAACAGATTGATTCGTTCTTTCTAGTAGTTAACGTCTTAAATTCTAAGTAAAAAGTATGTTTTTTACTCTTTAAGCAGAAATCATCAGGAAACTTATCATTTAAGGTATAATCTAAGATAGATATGATCCAAAAACTAACCATTAAAAACTTTATTCTTATCAACGAGGTCAGCCTCGATTTTAAACCTGGATTCAGTGTATTCACTGGTGAAACAGGGGCAGGTAAATCCATCTTGATCGATGCGATTGGCATACTATTAGGAGATCGTTTTTTAAGCGAATCTATAGGGAAAGAATCATCTAAATCATCTATTGAAGGAATATTCTCTGTTGAACGAGAAACAATCTCAACTTGGTTGAATGAAAATGGAATTGATTCTCAACACGAAATAACCATTACACGTGAAGTCGATAAGGATGGTAAATCCAGTTCTAAGTTAAACGGTAAATCCATTTCAGTTGGTTTACTAAAAGAATTAGGCAATATGATGATCGATATCCATAATCAACATGATACTCAATATCTTTTAAATACGAAATATCATCTTGGACTCTTAGATCGTTTTGTAAATGAGAAAATCTTATTGGGAGATGTTAAAAACGCTTACCATCAATACGATTCTATACGTAAAGACATTTTAAATAAGAAATCCAGTACACTAAACGCTGATGATCTAGAATTCTTATCTTTTCAAATCAATGAGATAGAAGCTTCAAATCTTATTGAAGGTGAAGACCTTGAACTTGAACAAAAACATAGAGAAATGATGGCTTTTGAGAAAATCGCCACACATTTAGGATCTGCCTTGATGCTGCTTGATGAAACAGATGGAGTTAGTGAAAAGCTCTATGAAGCCATCAGAGAATTAAGAATCATTACAGAAAGTGAACGTATTATTGAAACTACGAATTCTATCAATTCCCTTTACTATGAATTGACAGATAAGATCGCTGATCTCAATCAATCAAAAAGTCTATTGAATTTTGATGAGGAGAACATTAATGCAATTCAAGAAAGGTTATTTTTAATCAGTAAACTTAAAAAGAAATATGGTCATACTATTTCTGATATTCAATCTAAAAAACACGAATTTGAAGATAGAGTCGCCTTAATCAACAATCGAGAAGCCATTTTAGCTGCTTTAATGGTTAAAGAAAAAGAAGCTTATGAGATTTATAAACAACTCGCCGATCAAATAAGTTCAATCAGAAAAAACAAAGCTCTTGAACTTGAAAGTTTAGTTTTAAATGAATGCCGTGATCTCTATCTCGATAAGGCACAGTTTAGAATTGTTTTTAGTGAAGGATCAGATACGAATACTGGTTATGATGAAGTAGAATTCCTAATTTCTATGAATCCTGGAGAGATGTTAAAACCACTCGTTAAGGTAGCCAGTGGTGGTGAGTTATCTCGTTTAATGTTAGGTTTAAAGGTCATATTCAACGCCTTGCAACAAATTGAAACAGTTATTTTTGATGAAATAGATTCAGGAGTTTCGGGTAGAGTAGCAACTGCAATCGGTCAAAAAATGCATAAAATCGCAAAAAATTCTCAAGTTTTTTCTGTTACTCATCTTGGGCAAGTTGCTGCATGTGCAAATCAACACTATTTAGTATCTAAAGCTCAAAACGATTCATCGACTTCAACCTTTATATCCCAACTCAACTATGATCAAAGAATTGATGAACTTAGTTTAATATCAACAGGTACTTCTTCAGATCATTCTAAGAGTGCCGCAAAGGAACTCTTAGATACCTTACAAGCTCAAGTGAACGCTCAATGAACTGGGAAACAGCCATAAGTCAGTATGTTGATCATTTGACCTATGTTGAACGTAAAGCTAAACTGACGATAGCATCCTACAAAAGTGATTTAAAGAATCTTCAACATTACTTTGAAAACAAAGAAATAGAGTTTGATGATGTAGGCACCACAATGCTCAATCAATTCATATCAGAAGAAGTTCATCTCAAAAGCAATGCTTCTGTTTTAAGGATGATATCTAGTATTAAAGGCTTATATGATTATTTAATTCGTCTAGATGAAAAACGTTCTGATCCTACTGTAAATCTTATGAAAGTAAAGAAAAAAGTTAGATTACCAAAAACCATCAATCAAACTGAGATTGACCAATTGCTTGAATCTCAAGAGGGTAGTCATTTGAATTTAGATTTAACCTTGATTGACTTATTATATTCATGTGGATTACGAGTAAGTGAACTCGTTACTTTAAAACTTAATCAAGTTTATCTTGATGATGGTTATTTAAGGATCTTAGGTAAAGGAAATAAGGAGAGGATGGTCCCAATGGGGAAGTTAACTGCTTCTAACCTAAGAAACTACATCACTTCTACACGACTTATGTGGTTGAAGACTAAAACAGAGAATGTATTCATTAATCCAAAAGGAAAATCTGTTAGTAGACAATATGTCTATACAATGTTAGTGTCTAAAGAGAAAGCACTTGGACTTAATCACCATATAAGTCCGCATAAACTAAGACATAGCTTTGCGACTTCGTTGCTTAATGGTGGGGCAGATTTAAGAGTTGTTCAAGAATTATTGGGTCATGCTGATATATCAACTACCCAAATATACACTCATATTGAAGAGAATCGATTAAAATCAGCTTACGATAAGATTCATCCAAAGCGAAAAGGAGATTAGTATGAACTTTAAAAGAGTATTTATCATTGTTATGGATTCTTTAGGGGTTGGAGCAAGTGAGGATGCAGCGACCTATGGTGATGTAGGATCAGATACCTTTGGTCACATCGCACAAAACTATAAATTAACGATACCCAATCTGCAAAAACTAGGTATTTCAAATTTACATCCATTAGAAGGGGTAGTCTC
>CAIXIN010000129.1 GCA_903919545.1 uncultured bacterium
GCCTGTAATAGAACTGAAGTTGTGATCGTTGACATCCCACATACTTTTTGATTCATGCCTTCTACCAATAAACAGGCATCACCTTCAGGAATTCTATTGTCTAATACAAGATCTGCGATTTCATACAGATTCTTACCACTACTATGTTTGCTTTTTAGATGTTTGCTTGCTTCTAATGCAGTCACAGCCACTACCTTAGCTCCTTTACTTTTAGCACCAAGCGCAATTTCGATAGGCAAAGGATTTCTACCTGAATTAGAAATAACAAATACAATATCTTCTTTTCTTACATCCACTTTTTTCATAAAGGATGTTCCTACGCCTTCAATGGACTCATAGGCTCCACCAGCAGGCTCTTTGATACTTTTAGAAGGTATAAACCCACCCGCTCGATGCGTTAGCTCCAAAGCACCCGCATGGGAATGTCCAGCTCCAAAGGCTTGGATTATTCCTCCGTTTTCAATCGAAGTAACCATCGCTTGAGCTACTTTTTCAACATTATCTTTTTGTGTCAATTCTAGTTCTTCTAGTAATCTCCCAACATATTCATACACTTTGTTTCTCATAGTAATGTCCTTTCATAAATGAGATAAATGACTCAGTAATAGACTCAGATCTTTAATCTCTTTCGATTATCCTTTATTTCAATATTATCATAGTTTACTTTATCTGAAATTTTAACTCTCAAATCTAAATTTAGTTTCAATTTACTAGCCTAATAGTCTGTGTATTATGAGTGTATCTTGTCTACAGTTAATTGGTTTTTTATAATGGTACACTTCTCGTGAGCTTTCCAAAATATGCATAAGAAAACCCTTAGTGAATAAGGGCCTAGAGTGAAATGGTGTCGACAACAGGATTCTAAACTTTGAGTATTTTTCGTTATCGAAAATGATAAAACGTTGATAAAATAAGGGCTTTTTGATAAATCGTTTAAATAAAGATCGATAAAAAACAATAGTATTCGAGGAAAACGTTACACTTTTGTTACACCTGAGAACTAGGAAAAGTCATACCTTTTGTACTCATGCAATTTGAATATTGTGACTCTATAAAAGTCGACCTACTTCAGTTTTCAAGTATATTTTCTCAGGTTGTTTTCGTAGATTGGAAGATGATATCCTGATCACGGATTATTCATCTTATCCAATATCTTCTGAATTTCACTTCTCACCTCACTGAAAGTCATCAGGATACCCTCATCTTCATAGTAGAGATCGAAAACCGTTTCCGGAATATCTCCGTTCATAAACGGGGCAGAAAAATAAATTCTCACAATCTTCCTGTTTTCATAGTTTACGATCAAATACCCAGAACTATCATCATAAAGCGGGCTAATCATGAGGGTCTGCTTTAAATTGATGTCCCCTTTTGGATAACTGATTCCACCATAATACTGAAAACCCAACTTCTGGAGTAATACAAAGAGAATATCCACTTCACCGGTTGAGAGTTTCGACATTGTCATTAATTGGCCGAAGTTCTGTCTTGCCCATTTTTCTTGAGCCGTTATGCACAACAGGTTCATCTCTTCTACATGGCTCGATCCAAAATAACGAGCTTCGAAATCGCAAGCACCATTGACAACACCAAACCAGTTATCGGCGCTGACTGACTTCTTTATATTTTCATAGGAAACTGCAGATTTTTGGTCCTGATACACACGCAACAAAGGTTTCCCGATGATCAAAACAGTAAAAAGAAGAACCAGCAATCCTTGCCAAAAACGCAAAGTTTGTTTCGATTTTTTCACGATTCTTGTTTCGACTTCACTTGAGTAGTGAAGGGTATCTATGATGGCGTCATGGATACTGTGCTCTGATGTCTGGCTTTCTCCATTAAGCAGGCTAATCACGGACAGATCCAAGGCAGCCGCCAAGTGCTCAACGATGGCGATATCCGGAAAGTTGA
>CAIXIN010000130.1 GCA_903919545.1 uncultured bacterium
AGGAATTTTTGATTAGACATCGAAAATAAGACTATGTGTATAATCAATCATTTACGCTATGATGAACGAAGTAAGACGACCTTGATTACAGGTTTAGGCTTAAGTACCTATAAAGGTAAACCTTTAGATTTTTTAGAAAGATGGGCCAATACCTTAGGATGCGGTATTATGGGATCTCAGTCGGCATTTAAACGACAACTTCTTATCAAACAAAAGATACCTGTTTTGATTGATCCTTTTAAACAGATCTATTTCTTTCCTACCTTAAGTCCGATGAATTGTGAATGTATATGGATCAATGCCTCCGAAATCAAAAGTATCAAATCTTGTGGGTTAAATACAGAGGTCCTATTTAGAGATCAAACAAGTTTGGTTTTATCAGTAGGAAGACGATCGATTAAGAAACAATGGATGAGATGTCAAACGATGGAACACTTGATTCTGCATTCTAAACTTCTAGATTCTCCTTACTCCAATGAACTTATGATTTAAAATTAAAGTTAAGGGGTATAATGTTTTGGGACCTTCTATGAAAAACACAAAAAAAGACATCAAAACATTTATCTTTATCTTCTTATCAGCCCTCTTTTATTCTCTAAGCATCAAGATGTTTATCCAAGCAGGAGGACTCTTTCCTGGAGGTTTCTCTGGGATATCCGTTTTATCAACGAGATTATTAAGCAAATACGCAAGTATTGAGATTCCTTTTGCGTTGATCTATATCTCACTTAACATCATCCCAACGATCTTGGTGTATAAGTATGTCGGTAAAAGATTTACGATCTTCTCGGTCATCCAATATCTATTGGTATCTTTGTTTACGTTGATTTTGCCTAACATCACGATCACAGGAGACATCATCTTGATTTCTGTGTTTGGAGGTATCTTAGGTGGCTTTGGGACCAGCTTGGCTTTAGGGGTCAATGCGAGCGGGGGAGGCACAGATTTCCTTGCGATCTATGCGGCCAATAAGCTTAAACGAGAAACTTGGTCTACGGTAATGGCTGGAAATGTGGTCATCTTAATGGTTGCGGGTCTTTTCTTTGGATGGGATAAAGCCCTTTATTCAATCATTTATCAATTCGTCTATTCTCAAGTCGTAAGTGCACGTCATTTACGCTATAAACATGTGACCCTGATCATCATCACAGAACATCCAGATCCAGTGATGGAAAAGATCTACGCGACACTAAGACATGGGATCACCAAACTATGGGGAGAAGGCGGCTATAGTCATCAACCTAAGAGTGTCTTATATATGGTGGTCAATGAGTTTGAGGTCGATGACGTCATCGAAGCGTGTACCTCTGTCGATCCTAAAGTCTTCATCTCAGTCAATAAAACTGAACAAGTTATTGGGAACTATTTTCAGAAACCACTCGAATAACTTGATAAAGATCACTTTTTGTGATTAAATAAATAGGTCTTATCCAGAGTTGAGGTAGAGAGTTAGCTCGCATTGCCTCACGCCAACCTTTTAAGTAAGGTGGTTCTGCTAACACCGATGAGGGACCAATCGTTATTTAAACCCTTCTTCGCGTGTAAGACGGGTTTTTTGTAAGGAGGAACCATATTATGAGTAGAAAGTATTATTTTTCATCAGAAAGCGTGACAGATGGACATCCAGATAAGGTCTGTGATCAGATCGCAGATGCGATCTTAGATGAAGCGCTTAAACAAAACAAACATGCTAAGATGGCGGTAGAAGCCACCATCAAAGACAACATCGTAGTTATCTATGGTGAACAATCATCTCATCCTGTGCTTAATCTAGATTATGCCCACATCGCACAAAGCGTCTTGGCGGATATCGGTTATCCTGAGCACTTCAATGTGATCCAATTGGTAGGCGATCAATCCAAAGATATTTTTGATAAGGTCGTAATAGGTAATGAAGTCGCTGCAGGAGACCAAGGCATCATGTTTGGCTATGCATGTGATGATACGCCTAACTATATGCCTTTGGCGATAGATACTGCACATCGCTTATCTAAACGTCTCTCAGAGTATAAAAACTTAGATTCTAGGATCAAACCTGATGGGAAGACACAAGTGACTGTACTTTATGTAGATGATAAACCAGTAAAGATCACCAAGGTCGTCGTATCGATCCAACATGATAAAGATCTAGGATTAGATGAATTAAGAACCCTTATCAAAAAAGAAGTCATCGATCATGTGATCGATCCTAAATGGATCGATCCTAGTGATTTCGAAACCATCATCAATCCAGGAGGAAACTTCATCATCGGAGGACCTTATGGGGATTCAGGAACGACAGGTCGTAAGATCGTCGTCGATACTTATGGAGGAATGGGAAGAATCGGTGGAGGCTGTTTCAGTTCAAAAGATCCTTCTAAAGTAGATCGATCTGCAGCTTATTATTGTCGATTTGTCGCAAAAAATGTGGTCGCACATGACTTAGCTGATCGTTGTGAAGTTCAAGTCTCCTATGCGATCGGGATGACTAAACCTTTATCTGTCTATATCAATACCTTTGGGACTGAAAAGAGACCTATCTCAGAGATAGAAACCATCGTTGAACGCAATTTTGACTTTACGGTTGGTAACATCATCGATGAATTGGATCTACTTAGACCCATCTATCGTAAGACCAGTAATTTCGGTCATTTCGGAAGAGAAGACAAAGATTTTACCTGGGAAACGATTAAAAAGCTCAAATAGGACCTTCACGGTCCTTTTTCTTGTATAGCTAAAAGGGCAGTGATATACTTAACTCGCTTAACAATTAGAGAACATCTCAGAAGGAGAATTATGGAAAGTAATAGCTTATCCCATCAATTATCGATGGCGATGGACAACATCAAACGTTCTCAGAAACATATGTTTAAAGTTTTTCACACCGATGAACAGCCCATATTCATACTGATGCATTTTGAAGAAGCTTCTCAAGGTGGAAGTGTACCTATTTCTGCCTTAAAAGAAGCCATGGGTGTCACTGCAGCCGCAGCGACCCAATTCATCAAAAGATTGGAAGATTTCGAGTATGTTCAAAGAGAAGTTGACTCCGTTGATCGAAGGGTCGTAAAAGTATCTTTGACTGAGAAAGGCAAAACGGCAGTAACCCAAGCTAAGGCGTGTTTTGCGATGGCACTAGATGGTTTAGTTGAAGATCTTGGGAAAGAAGATGCAGAGAATTTGATTCGTTTATTAAATAAGACGTCCATTTATATGGAGAAGGAATTTCTAAAATGAAAAAGAAATCAAAACGTAGATTTATTATCCTAGGAGTACTTGTCTTGCTTTTAGTATTAGGATTTGTAGGATTCAATAATCTAAGAGATACCGCTAAAAAGAACTTGGTTGCTTCTGCAACCATTTATAAAGTAGAAAAAACAGATCTTATGATCTATAGCTTCGCTAAAGGTAAGATCGTTTCAGCAGATTCAACAGAGTATTCGTTTACGGGCTCCTTATCAAGCAATCTCGTTGGTTTAGGAGATATGGTCGTAAAAGGAACTGATTTAGGTAAATATACCAATATGTTGAATCAAACGAAGTTGGTTGAATCAAAAGTCAGTGGGATCGTAACACAAGTCCCTAGTTCATTCAGTAATACATGGGTCATCTCAGATGCGGATAAACTACAGATGAGTGTCCAGATCAGCGAAAAAGACATCGCTAAAATCACTTTGAATCAACAAGCTTTCGTCTACATCGATGCCTTAAAAGTCACCGTTGAAGGTGAAGTCACCGACATCAATTATTTAGGCAATACAACAGCCGATTATACGACCTATACCGTGACTGTCAGTTTCGATAAAGCTAATCAACCGATCTTCTTAGGAATGACAGGTAGTGGTAAGATCGAAATCAGTGCCAATCGAGACATCTTGGTGGTTCCTGTAGAAGCGCTTATTGAAAGCAACGGGAAAACTTACCTTTTAGATAAAGCATGGTTAGCGGATGTATCCAAACCTGAAACAGATTTCTATATTGAAGTTACTGTTGGTGTCGCAGACATCAACTACGCTCAAGTATCAGCGGATAATCTAGAAAACAAAGAAGTAGTCATCCTTCCTGCGGATGCCCAATCAGGCTTCTTCGCGGGGCTTAGAAATCGATGATCAGCATTAGTAATGTCACCAAGCATTATCTTATGGGAGATGTCTTAGTCAAAGCACTTGATGGGATATCTTTCGATATCGCAGAAGGAGAGTTTGTAGCTATAGTAGGACCTTCTGGTAGTGGCAAATCAACCCTTATGAACATCTTAGGATGTTTAGATATCGTTACAGAAGGGGTATATAAACTCAATCAAAAAATGATCAAAGAATATGATGAGAATGATTTGGCTGAGATTAGAAATACTTCGATTGGTTTTGTGTTTCAACAATTCAATCTTTTACCGAGTTTCTCTGCTTTAGAGAATGTGATGATTCCTTTGACTTATGCGAGAATTCATCGTAAAGAAAGAGAAAACAAAGCTAAAGCTTTATTGACTCAAGTTGGTTTAGGAGATCGAATGTATCATAAGCCTACAGAGCTCTCTGGTGGTCAACAGCAGCGTGTTTCTATCGCAAGAGCCTTAGCCAACGATCCTAATATTATCCTCGCTGATGAGCCTACAGGGGCTTTAGATTCTAAGACAGGTCAAGAAGTTTTAGCTCTATTGACTCAATTGAATAAACAAGGCAAGACCATCATCATCATTACCCATGATATGGCCATAGCCCAATATGCGAAGCGGATCATCCGCTTGAAAGACGGGTTGATCGAAAGTGATACACGTAATGAGGAGTCCGATGTTTAAAGAGTATTTCTCGATCGCATGGCGATCAGTGACTTCTCATAAAGTAAGGGCCTTATTGACTACTTTAGGAGTCGTCATCGGAGTAAGCAGTGTAATATTATTGTTGTCTTTAGGCAACAGTGCCAAAGCAGAAGCTGAGAAACAGATCCGTTCGATTGGATCCAATCTCATCTATGTGACAGTATCTGATCCTATTGGGGTCTTACCTACGATCTGGTTAGATGAAATCAAAGATTCCGCTAAGATCGCTTATTATAGTCCTATGGTTCAAAGACCAGTCAACTATGATGTCAACGGGACCAATGTTGAAGTCACCATCAGTGGTGTCAACGAAGACTATGATTATGTATCTTCCTTAACGATGACTTCTGGACGCTTTCTAAGCAGTTTAGATATGAAAAGCAATTATCCTGTAGCTGTCGTAGGATCTAAGATCGCAGATAGTTTATTTGGTGGAGCTGATCCTATAGGACAGATCCTGGTCATCAATGGAGTACCTTTTGAAATAGTCGGAGAAGTTGCCGCTCGTGGTCAAAGTTTCTCAGGTGACAATGATATGTTGGTGTATATTTCCTATGATTATGCGCTCAACTTATTCTCAGGAAGAGCATTTATGACCAGTTACTACATCACTTCGACTTCAGAATCTACTGTCAATACGACATTAGCTAAAGTATCAACTTATTTAGACTCTGTTTTACCTTCAAGTTCCTTATATAGAGCGTTTAGTCAATCTCAGATCTTAGGCATCATGGATACCTTGATGAGCCTATTGACCAGTCTATTGGCTGGTATTGCCTCGATATCTCTACTTGTTGGTGGTATAGGGATCATGAATATCATGTTGGTTACGGTAAGAGAAAGAACACGTGAGATTGGTATAAGAAAAGCCTTGGGCGCTAAACGCTCTCAGATCTTGTTTCAATTCTTAATCGAAGCCGTTATTATTACTCTATTGGGTGGTTTGATTGGTTTAGGTATCGCTTATATAGGTGCCTTCCTGATATCAGTCCTAAGTTCGTTTACGGTAACCATTGGATTAGATACGGTTGCCTTAGCCTTATTATTCTCAATCTCGATTGGTTTGATCTTTGGGATCTATCCCGCCAACAAAGCCAGTCAGTTGGAACCAGTAGAAGCCTTACGATACGAATAAACAAAAAGTCCTTCTGTACTTACCGCTTATAGGTGGACAGTATAGAAGGACTTTTTTTAGTTGTTGACAACGTGATGGATCTCTGGGGTATCCATAGTGATTGGAAGAACCAAAGCACCTATGGATTGAAGATAATTCAAGATCTCAGGTAAAGCATCTAAAGTAGCTTGATGGTTCTTACTGTCATGCATCAATACCACATTGATACGAGTGGATCTGATGTTTTTGGTCACGTTATAAATGATCTCTTCGGTGGTCGTATCTTTGCTTCCATCTCCAGAGGATACATTCCAATCGAAGTAATGGAATCCTTTTTGAGTAACTAAAGTAGTAACCTTGGTCATGATTCCTGGATTGTAGTCGCTGCTTGTATTGGATGATCCACCCGGAAACCTTAGGATCATCGAAGTTGAACCCGTTACTTCCTTTACCCATGACTGGACTGAATAAAGATCATTGAAATAATTGGTCGTAGAGGCATAGATCACATTATAATTGTGGCTTGCGGTATGAAGAGCGATCGTGTGTCCTTTTTGATAGGCTTCTAGCATTATAGGTTCAAATTCTGGTTTCTTAGTCCATACGAAGAAAGTAGCTTTTACTTTATAGGTCTCTAATACATCTAAAACATCTAGAGTGAGTGAACTAGGCCCATCATCGAAGGTCAAATAAACAATCGCTTGAGCTTCATCGGTAACGATCACTTCTCTTGTTTTAGTTGTTGTATTATTATTCTCATCGCTTACGGAATAAGTAACAGTATAGGTTCCCAAAACTGAGCTTTGGATATTATGGTTTATGATGATTTTAGAGGAGAGATCCCCACAATTGTCTTCAGCGAGTGCTCCATATTCTATGTATTGGGAATCTTTTTGGATCTTGATGGTATCTGATCCTATGAGATCTAAAGTAGGGGCTTGAGTATCTTCAATAGTAAAACTACGTTTCAACTCGGCTAAATTACCAGATTGATCACTTACTTTATACATAAACCCATTTTTAATGGGACTTACGATGACAGATAAACTTAGATCCCCATCATTATTATCCAAGGCACTAAAGCCTTCTTCTAGGTAATTCTTATTTAAGCATACAAGGTTTTCTTCTGATCCATTTAAAGTGATCACTGGGGCAGTCGTATCTACAACATTCACAACTCTTTTTAAACTTACGACTTTATCTTTGAGAGTGGTCGTATAAGTGATCGTGTAGGTACCTAAGGTATCACTATCTACGAATCCATCGATTAGAACCGTTTGATTATCTTTGATGTAGTAGCCTGGATCTACATAATCTGTATGGACCTCAAGATTTATTTTTGTTTTACCTTTCAAATAAAAATCACCCTTACTACAGGACACCAAGATCAGTAAAGTTGAAAGTGAAATCAGAATTTTAAGAAAAGTGTGGACTTGTTTCTTCATCGACATCATTATAACAAAAAAGGTCCACTCTTAATACGAGGGAACCTTTTTATAAGTTAATTGTTGACTTGATGATGGATTTGAGGGGTCTCCATCGTGATCGGTAAGATCACAGCGTCGATGGATTTAAGATAATCTAGGATGGGTCTTAATGCTGCAACAGATTCATCATGACTGGCACTGTCGTGCATCAAGACGATGTTATTACGACCTGGTTTACAGTTGATGGTCACATTATAGATCATCTGAGCTGTGGTCGTTTTTGAACTACCATCTCCTGAAGATATATTCCAATCAAAATAATGGAAACCTTCATCTAAAACCATTTGAGTCAATGTGGTCATAATACCTGGATTGAAACTACTAGACATATTGGAAGATCCTCCAGGAAAACGATAGATATAAGATTTAACGCCTGTGACGCTTTCTACCCAATCTTGAACCAAGTAAAGATTTTTAAAGAATTCAACCGTTGATGAATAAATGGTGGTCGCTGTATGACTGTAGGCATGAAGTGCCACAGTATGACCTTCTTGATAGGCTCTAAGCATGATCGGTTCATATTCAGCGGTTTTCTTACCTACAAAGAAAGTCGCTTTAACTCCGTATTCTTTTAAGATATCTAATACTTCTAGAGTTCTATAACTTGGCCCATCATCAAAAGTTAGGTAAACTACAGTTTGGATCTTATCTGTGACTTCGACTTCTCGAGTAATACTGGATATGTTTCCTGCTTGATCAGTGACGGTATAAGTAACTGTATAAGTTCCTAAAACAGCTGAATTGATGTTGTGGGTAACGACGATGTTTTCAGAGACATCATCGCAGTTATCGGTAGCGCTCGCCCCAAACTCATAATATTCTGCAGTTTGATGAAGCATAATATGATCGTAACCAATTAATTTTATCTCAGGAGACTGCGTATCTTCGATTGTAAATAAGCGAGTGATCTCAGCGAGGTTGGATGAACTGTCTAGGACACTGTATTTTAACCCATTGCTTATCTGTGTGATTTGGACTAAAGGACTAAGATCTCCATCGTAATTGTCCAAGGCAGTAAAACCTTCTTCTTGATAGTCATGATTTGGACAAAGGCTTGTATTTACTGATCCGTTTAATGTGATCTGAGGAGCTGTCGTATCTACGACGTGCACAACTCTTGTTAGACTTTTTTCTTTTTTATTGAAAGTCGCAGTATAGGTGATGGTATAGTCGCCCAGTTTATCGACATCTAGTGTACTATTGATCGAAACAGGGACTTCATCTTTTGAATAAACTCCAGGTTCTGTATAAGCTGAATGGACGTCCAAGGTGATTTCTTCCTCTCCTAACAAGTAAAAAACCTTCTCTGTACAAGATACAGAAATCAAAGCGATAGACAGTATAAGAAGACTTTTTATAAGAAGAGTAAAGTGTTTTTTCATCATAGTTATTATATCAAAATCTTAGCTTTAGTTTTTAGCTTTCAGGTTCAAATTGACTTAAATAGAGTGAAGTATAGAAACCGTTTTGTTTCATCAGTGTCTCATGAGTGCCTTGCTCAATGATGGCCCCATGATTCATGACCAATATGAGATCAGCATCTTTGATCGTGGATAAACGATGGGCGATGATGAAGGAGGTCTTATTGCCCATGAGTTTTTCCATGGCTCTTTGAATCAAAACTTCAGTACGTGTATCTACAGAAGAAGTGGCTTCATCGAGGATAAGAATTGATGGGTTCGATAAGAAAGCTCTTGCGATGGTCAGCAGTTGTTTTTGTCCAGAAGAGATATTATTTGCTTCTTCGTTGATCACAAGATTATAGCCCTCAGGTAAGGTTTGAACGAAATGATCGACTTTGGCTGAATCTGCTGCTTTGAGCATTTCCTCTTTGGTCGATGTAGGATTAGAAAACATGATGTTTTCTTGGATGGTCCCATTAAACAACCAGGTATCTTGAAGTACCATCCCAAAGATGTTTCTTAGATTATTACGAGATAGATCTCGTATATCGACCCCATCGACTTCAATGGAGCCTCCTAAGACATCATAAAATCTCATCAAAAGATTGATAAGTGTCGTTTTACCAGCTCCAGTAGGACCTACGATGGCTACACGTTGACCTGGTTGAACGGTAATGTTAAGTCCTTTAATAAAGACATTGTCTTTGGAATATCCGAAATCGACACTTTTAAATGAAACAGCACCTTTGACTTCTGGTAAGACTTGATCTGCCTCGTCTTGGACTTCATCAGGTTCATCGATGAACTCAAATACACGTTCAGCTGAAGCCACAGTGCTTTGTAGGACAGTACCGATATTGGCGACTTGATTGATGGGCTGAGAGAAGTTACGAATATATTGGATAAAGGCTTGGATAGAACCGACTTTAAGCTTACCATCAATAACCAAGATCGCACCTAAGACACTGACTGCGATATAGGAAAGATTAGAAACCAAGGAAATAATGGGCATCATCGTTCCGCCTATGGTTTCTGACTTCCAAGATTCCATAAAGTAATTCGTTGAAAGTTTCTCAAAGGCAGCGGTTTGTTTGGATTCAGCGTTGAAGACTTTGATGATTGGATGATTAGAGAAGGACTCTTCAATATGACCATTGAGTTGACCTAAGATACGGGTTCTCGCTCTGAAGTATTTTTGACCAAGTTTTACGATCCTCGTTACCAAGTACAGACTTATAGGCAAAGAAATAAGTGCGATCAAAGTCATTTCAAAAGAGATCGTCAACATCATGATCAAGATCCCAACGACTGTAGTAATGGCTGTGATGACTTGCGTGATGGATTGCTGAAAGGATTGAGATATCGTATCGACATCATAGGTGATGCGTGATAAGACATCCCCAATAGGTTCAGTATCGAAATACTTTAGTGGTAAACGATTGATCTTCTCCG